>NZ_JAOBZT010000029.1:0-45371 GCF_029839005.1 Stenotrophomonas sp. GD03958
ACCGGCCCGCCCAACAAGCAGAAGGCCAGAGCCGCTCTGGCTCTGGCCTTTGGTGTTGCTCTGGCTTGAAGCCTCTGCGGGTGCAGGGCGCAGCCCTGCCGACCAACCCTCTAATGCAGCAGGGCCGCCACCGCCGCGCGGAACCCATCCTGGGCCTGCCCGGACTCCGGCGCATGATGCAGCTGGCGCACCGCCCGGGCCAAGCGTGCCGCGCCCACGAACCCACAGCTCGCCTGCAACCGGTGCAACTGGCTGCGCAGCTGACGCTCATCATGCTGGTCCACCGCCTGCTCGACCGCGTCACGCACCCCCGGCAGCTCGGCCAGGAACAGTTCGCGCAGGGCGATCAAGTGGTTGCGCTGGCCATTGAGCGCGGCCAGTGCCGCTGTCTCGTCCCAGTCCTGCACCTGCAGCTCGACCGCTGCCGGGGCCGGGGCAACGGAGATCCCCGCCGGGCTGTTCACCAGTGCGCGGCGCACCGCCTTCAGCAACTGGTCGCGGCCCAGCGGCTTGACCAGGGTGTCGCTGAAGCCAGCTTCGCGCAGGCGGGCATGGATGGACGTGTCACCGTCAGCGGTATGTGCCAACGCCGGGGTGTCGGGATGTGAACGGCGCAGTTCGCGCAGCAGCTGCGCGCCATTGCCGTCCGGCAGGTTGACGTCGATCAGCCACAGGTCGTGCGCGCCGGGTTCGGCGCTGGCCAAAGCGCTGGCCAGCGAATCTGCGGTGTCCACATCCGCCGGTAACGTTTCCAACGCCGCCTTGAAAAAACCGCGGCTGATGATGTCGTCCTCGACAAGCAGGAAGCGGGGCCGGCTGGCCCGCGGGGTCATCTGCATCAGGGCTGCCTCCATGTCAGCTGCTGCAATCATCAAGCACGGCGGCGGCGGGCGCAAGCGGGTCCGGACCCTGCCGGTCAGGATCTGCGACAATACGCCCCCATTTTTGCCCGCAGCCTGTTGCCACGTGGCCCGATCCCGCTCCCGCATCGACCGTACCCCGTTCCAGACCGAAATCCTCGACCTCAGCCATGATGGTCGTGGCGTCGCCCGCCGTGAAGGCGAGGGCGGCAAGGTCACCTTCGTCGGCGGCGCCCTGCCGGGTGAGGTGGTGATGGCCGAACAGACGGCCCGCAGCCGCCATTTCGACGAAGCGCGCACTCTGGAAGTTCTGCAGGCCTCGCCGCAGCGCGTGACCCCGAAGTGCCCGCATTTCGGCACCTGCGCCGGCTGCGTGCTGCAGCACCTGGACGAAGACCAGCAGATCGTCGCCAAGCAGCGCGTGCTGATGGACAACCTGGAGCGGATCGGCCATGTGAAGCCGGGCACCGTGCTTGCGCCGCTGGTCGGCGACAGCTGGGGTTACCGTCGCAAGGGCCGCTTCTCCGTGCGCCGGGTCGAGAAGAAGGACAAGACCCTGGTCGGCTTCCGTGAACAGGATCCGCGTTTCGTCGCCGACCTCAGCCAGTGCCTGACCGTGATCCCGGAGATCGGCACCAAGGTCGAGGCGCTGTCCACCTTCATCGAATCGCTCGATGGCAAGCGCGATATTCCGCAGATTGAGTTCATCGCCGGCGACCAGGCCGTGGTCCTGACCGTGCGCCACCTGCAGCCACTCAGCGATGCGGACCGTGCGGCCTGGGCCGCCTTCGGCCAGCAGCATGGCTTCGTGATCTACCTGCAGTCCGGTGGCGTGGACACCGTGCAGCCGCTGGACGGGCAGGGTGTGCCCCTGTCGTTCCGGCTGGCGCCCTGGGATGTGGAACTGGCATTCCGCCCGCTGGACTTCATCCAGGTCAACGCCAAGCTCAACGAAAAGATGATCGCCCATGCCCTGGATCTGCTGGAGCCGGGTGAGGACGAGCGCGTGCTGGACCTGTTCTGCGGCCTGGGCAATTTCACCCTGCCGCTGGCCCGCCGCGTGCGCGAGGTCGTTGGCGTGGAAGGCGATGCCGGCCTCGTCGCGCGCGCCCGTGAGAATGCTGAGCGCAATGGCCTGGCCAACGCCCAGTTCTTCAGCGCCGACCTGACCCAGGACCAGCGCAGCACGGCGTGGATGCGCCAGGGTTTCGACAAGCTGCTGCTGGATCCGCCGCGCTCGGGCGCGATCGAAGTGCTGCAGCAGCTGCCGCTGAAGCAGTTCAAGCGCATTGTCTACGTGAGCTGCCACCCGGGCTCGCTGGCACGCGATGCCGGCTATCTGGTCAACGAACAGGGCTTCACCCTGGTCAGCGCCGGTGCCATGGACATGTTCCCGCACACCGCGCACGTGGAAAGCATCGCGGTATTCGAGAAGCGCTGAGCAGGTGTCATCACCCGTGGCGCATAATTGCGCCATGGGCATCGAAATCGAACGCAAATTCCTGGTCAGCAGCGATGGCTGGCGCACCGCCGCGCATCGGGTGATCCCGATGGCGCAGGGCTACATCAACGACATGGGCGCGCTCGACCGCAGCACCCAGAACGCCTCGGTGCGCGTGCGCATCGAAGGCGACCACGCCGCGCTGAACCTGAAGTCGCGCACCCTCGGCCATACCCGCCAGGAGTTCGACTACCCGATCCCGGTGGAGGACGCGCGCGCACTGCTGGCGCTGTGCGTCGGCGGCCTGATCGACAAGCGCCGCCATCTGGTCGAACACGCCGGCCTGACCTGGGAAGTGGATGAGTTCCTCGGTGACAACGCCGGCCTGGTGGTGGCTGAAGTCGAGCTGGAAAGCGCCGACCAAGCCATCGACCTGCCGGACTGGGTCGGTGCCGAAGTGACCGATGACGCCCGTTACTACAACGTTGCCTTGGCCAGCCGGCCGTATTCAGAGTGGTGAACCCCAAAAAGGGGGACGGAGGGGATTAAGTCGTCTTTACCCCGCCTGTGCAGAAAGCGACTTGATCCCCTCCGTCCCCTTTTATCGAGGAAGGGGGGCCCCATGTGGTGGGGATGAGAATCGACATCTATTCCGACGTGGTCTGCCCCTGGTGCTGGATCGGCAAGCATCGTTTCCAGCAGGGCGTGCAGTTGCTGGGCGAGCACGTGCCTGACCTCGATATCCACTGGCAGCCGTTCCAGCTGGACCCGGATGCGGACGACACCCCGGTGCCGCTGCGCGAGGCCTATTCGCGGAAGTTTGGGGGCGTCGAGCGCACCGAGCAGATCCTCGGCCAGACCCAGACCACCGCGCGCGCGGAGGGGCTTCCGATGGATTTCAACCAGGGCCAGGTGCGGGTGACCACGCTGCCGGCGCACCGAGTGCTGTGGCTGGCCGGCGAGCACGGCGTGCAGGATGCGGTCAGCGAGGCGCTGTTCCGCGCCCACTTCGAACATGGCCAGAACCTGGCCGACAACGCTGTACTGGTGAAGGCCGGCGTGGCTGGCGGCCTGGACGGTGGCGAAATCGCGCAGATGCTGGCCTCGGACCGTGGCTTGGCCGAGGTCGAGGCCAAGCTCGGCCAGGCCCATGCGCTGGGCATTTCCTCCGTGCCGACCTTTGTCATCGACGGGAAGTGGGCGATCTCCGGGGCGCAGCCGCCAGAAGGCTTTGCCAACGCGCTGCGCCAGATCGCGGCCGAACAGGGGCCCCCGGCCGCCCCGGCTGGCGACGACGAGGCCTGCGGCCCGGACGGCTGCAGGGTCTGAGCAGACCGGGGCAGAGCCCCCGCATTTCCCTTTTCCCCTTGACCACTGCGCCTGTCGGCCGGTTCTGCGACAATGCGGCACTGCGCCATGCGGGCGCGCGTTGTGGAGATCAACCATGCTGCTGATCGGCGTTGCCGGCACCGAACTGACCACCCAGGAACGTGACTGGCTGCAGCACGATGCCGTGGCCGGGGTAGTGCTGTTCAAGCGCAACTTCGCCTCGCGCCAGCAGGTAACCGATCTGAGCGCGGCGATCCGCGCCGCTGCGCCGCGCCCGCAGCTGATCTGCGTGGACCAGGAAGGCGGCCGCGTACAGCGCTTCCGCGAAGGTTACAGTGATCTGCCGCCACTGCAGGACATCGGTGCCCTGTACGCCACCGACCCGCAGCAGGCCCTGTCGCTGGCCGAGCAGCACGCCTGGCTGATGGCCAGTGAAGTCCGCGCCAGCGGGCTGGACCTCAGCTTCGCGCCGGTGGTCGATCTTGGCCGCGGCAACCGCGCCATCGGCAACCGCGCCTTCAGTGAAGACCCGCAGGTGGTTGCGGCGTTCACCGCAGCCTATGTGCGCGGCATGCATGCGGTCGGCATGGCCGCCACGCTCAAGCATTTCCCCGGCCACGGCACCGTGCTGGAAGACACCCACGTGGATACCGCGATCGACCCGCGCGCGCTGGACGAGCTGCGCGCGCAGGACCTGGTGCCATTCCAGGCCGGCATCGCCGCCGGTGCCGACGCGGTGATGATGGCGCACGTGATCTACCCGCAGATTGCGCCTGAACCGGCTGGCTATTCGCTGCGCTGGATCCAGGACATCCTGCGTGGCGAGCTCGGCTTCCGCGGCGTGGTGTTCTCCGATGACATCGGCATGGCCGCCTCGCACAGTGCCGGTGGCGTGCCCGCGCGCGTGCACGCACACCTGGACGCCGGCTGCGACGTGGTGCTGGTCTGCCACCCGGAGCTGGTTGATGAAGCCCTGCACGCGGTGCAGGGGCGCTCCCTCAATACTGCTGCGCTGCTGGGCCTGCTCGGCCGCGGCGCGCTTGGCTGGGATGGCCTGCTGGCCGATGCCCGCCATGGCCACACCCAATCCCGTCTGATTGAAACCCTTGGAAGAACCGTCTGATGCCCAACCTCACCATTTCCCAGGCCCTGGCCCAGGCTGACCTGCTGGTCGACCGCCCCACCATCGACAAGGCCATCGCTGGTATCGCCGACGCCATCGCGCGCGATTACAAGGGCGAGGTGCCGCTGTTCCTGTCAATCATGCACGGCGCGCTGCCGTTCGCCGGCCAGCTGGCGCTGGAGCTGGGCGCGCGCGGCCAGGACGTGCAGTTCGATTACCTGCACGCCACCCGTTACCGCGGCGAAACCACCGGCGGCGACCTGGTCTGGAAGCACAAGCCGGCGACCTCGCTGTTCGGCCGCCGCGTGTTGCTGGTCGACGATATCCTGGACGAGGGCTACACCCTGCAGGGCGTGCGCACCTGGTGCCTGGAACAGGGCGCGACCGACGTGCGCATCGCCGCGATGACGGTGAAGAAGCACGACCGCGCGCTGCCGGACGTGACCGCCGACTACGCCGGCATCGAACTGCCGGACCGCTACGTGTTCGGCTTCGGCATGGACGTCAATGAAACCCTGCGCTGCGTGCCGGCCATCTACGCGATGAAGGAATAACGGCGCAGCCGCCCGCGGCGCGTCTTCTTCTGCCGCCGGCATCCTCGGGTGCCGGCGTTGGTCTTTTCATGGAGTGCTTTGAATGCAACAGATCGCCCTGGCCGTGATCGGCGGTACCGGTGTCTACAACCTGGCCAAGCTTGACGACGTGCAGACCCACGAGGTCGACACCCGCTTCGGCCGCCCGTCCGGCCCGGTACGCGTCGGTACGCTGCTTGGACACCGCGTGGCGTTCCTGGCGCGGCATGGCGAGGGCCATTCGCTGCCGCCGCACAAGATCAACTACCGCGCCAACCTGGCCGCACTGCAGCAACTGGGCGCGCAGCGCGTGCTGGCGTTGAACACGGTGGGAGGCATCACCGAACACTTTGGTCCGCGCGTGCTGGCCTGCCCGGATCAGATCATCGACTACACCTGGGGCCGCATCAGCACGATCTGTGAAGAAGAAGGCACCGACGTGGTCCACGTCGATTTCGGCCACCCCTATACGCCGATGCTGCGCAGCAAGATCCTGGCCGCTGCGAAAGTGACCGGTGTCACGGTCCATGACGGCGGCTGCTACGGCGCAACGCAGGGCCCGCGCCTGGAAACCATCGCCGAGATCGCCCGCATGCGCCGCGACGGCTGCGATCTGGTGGGCATGACCGGGATGCCGGAAGCCGCACTGGCACGGGAGCTGGGGCTGGATTACGCCTGCCTGGCGATCATCGCCAACTGGGCTGCCGGCTGTGGCGATGGTGAAGAGATCACGATGGCTGAAGTACTTGCCAACGTGCAGGCCGCCAGCAACGGACTTCCGGAACTGGTAGGTGAATTGGCACGGGGGTGATTGTCTTCGCCGAGCAAGCTTTGCATACTCAGCTTGTGCGCGGGTTCAGCGTACACCACCCATTCATTGCATAAGGTCTCGCATCACCATGCCGAACGGTACCGTCAAGTGGTTCAACGACGCCAAGGGATTTGGCTTCATCTCGCCGGAGGATGGCAGCGCCGACGTGTTCGCGCACTTCTCCGCCATCAACTCCAAGGGCTTCCGCAGCCTGCAGGAAGGCCAGCGTGTCACCTATGACGTGACCCAGGGCCCGAAGGGTGCCCAGGCTTCGAACATCACGCCGGCCGAGTGATCCACTCGACAGTGCGTTGAAAACCCCGCTCCGGCGGGGTTTTTTTTGCGCGGCATGCTCGCGGCCCGTTCGCGATCCACCCACCTCGGGCACAATGCGCCCATGAAGGAACGACTGCGCATCGCCGTGATCGGCTACGGCACCGCTGGACAGGCAGTGTCCATCCTGCTCACCCGTGACGGCCACGAGGTGGAGATCTTCGAACGCGTGCCCACGCCGGGACCGGTTGGCGCCGGCTTCCTGCTGCAGCCCAGCGGCCTGCAGGTACTGTGGCAGATGGGCCTGCTTGATTCCGTGCGTGCACATGCCGCGCCGGTGCACCGCCTGTATGGCGACACGCCGTGCGAGCGCGCGGTGATGGACATGGCCTATGCCGGGCTGGATGCACGCTTGCATGGGCTGGGCATGCAGCGCGGGGCGCTGTTTTCGCTGCTGGACCAGGCCCGCGATGGCGCCGGCCAGCTGCATGTCGGCACCACCATCGTTTCCGTCGACGCCGCACAGGGGCGTTTGCGCGACAGCGAGGGGCGCCAGCACGGACCGTTCGACCTTGTGGTGGCTGCCGATGGTGCAGCTTCAACGCTGCGCGGCGGCGTCGAGCGGGGCATCGCGCTGGACAGGGTTTACCCGTGGGGCGCGCTGTGGTGCCTGCTGCCGGCCGAGGACTGGCCGCACATGAGCGAGCTGCGCCAGCGCTACGTGGCCGCGCGCAAGATGATCGGGCTGCTGCCGGTCGGTACCCGCCCCGGTGATGACACGCCGCGCCTGAGCTTCTTCTGGAGCCTGCCACGCGCCGATTTCGATCGGTGGCAGGCCGAAGGTATGGCGCCCTGGCTGGATGAACTGCATGCGCTGTGGCCGCAGGCCAGTGCGCGCTTCGCCCATCTGCGCGATGCCGGCCAGATGGCGCGCGCCGTTTACCGTGATGCGGTGATGACACGTTGGCACCAAGGCCGCATGGTGCTGGCCGGTGATGCGGCGCATGCGATGAGCCCCCAGCTGGGGCAGGGTGTGAACATGGCGTTGCTCGATGCGCTGGCACTGCGCGATGCCGTGCGCAGCCATGGCGGCAGTGCGGCCGCATTGCAGGCCTACCAAGCGCAGCGGCGCGCGCATGTGGCCGTGTACCAGCGCTGGAGCCGCTGGCTGACGCCACTGTTCCAGTCCGACCGCGACGCTTGGGCGAAAGCGCGTGATGTGCTGCTTGGCCCGATGGGGCGCCTGCCCGGTGGCCGTGGGCATATGCTGCGCATACTCAGTGGCACGCAGCATGGCTGGCTTGGCTCGCTCCAACTGGACCCGGCATTCGTCAACGAACTGGGCACGTCGATGGCAATGCCTCCCAGCAACGCGATCACGGCCAGTGCGTGAGGCGCGTCGTCACGTGAATTAACGGCTGCGTCACTACAGATATGCGAGAAGTGGGTTGCACGCGATTGCGCGTCGCCCGTTTTCCTTTCCGTGATCGACATCGCGCGTGGCCCGGGCGGCGCTGCCGTTGCGGCCTGTTGCGGCCCGGACGCGCCGCCTGTTGTTGAAGAGGAGGACGCCATGTTGTTCGCGGTCGAGGAGCTGGAATCGGAAATCTGCAAGCTGCGTGGTCTGCTGCAGATGCTGCACGAGGACCAGCCCGACGTACTGGAGGACGTGTTCGAGTTCCATGTCGGCAGCCTGATCAGTCATGCGTCGCCGGAGCACCACACGCGCATCCGCACCTGCGCGCAGGAGATGCTGGCGGCGGTCCAGGCCTTGCCGCGGCGGCGTGAAGGGGATACGCCCGAGTTCCAGTTGATGCCGCAGCTGGAGATCCGCCCCGCCTGATTCACGTCACGGGCAGTTCGACCAGGCTGCCCTCGACGCAGGCGACCCTCTGCTCGCCGGGAGCGGGAACAGGCACGATTCCCGCAGTGAACGCAGAGAAGGCCGGCAGGACCGTCATCCCGTCACGCAGCCAGAATACGGGGAAGCGCCGACGCAACGGCGACAGGGCGACCTGCGGATGCAGATGCCCAGCGATCACATGCCGTCCTGCATCGGCCACTGGCTCATGGCGAAGCATGAACGGATGCAGGTGTGCTTCATCGTGGATCTGTACCAGCAGCTGGGCGTGCGGCAGGTGGCGGTCGTGATTTCCGCGCAGGACATGCACGTCCAGCGCCGCGTTGCGTTCGCGCCATGCCAACCATTGCTGGTACCACGCGGCGCGATGCGCCGGTCCATGCAGGATGTCGCCCAGGATCCACAGCTCGCGGCATGCATACCTGTCCAGCAGCGCCTGCAGGCGATTGAGGTCTTCCCCGGTGCCACCACTGGGGAGCGCGATGCCGGCACGGCGGAATACGTCGGCCTTGCCCAAGTGCAGGTCGGCGATCAACAGCGCCTGCCGTGTGGGCCAGTACAGCGCGCGCTCGCCAAGCAGCACAAGCGATTCGCCCGCGCGCAGCAGCAGCAGTTCATCGGCCATGGTGGCGCTCCAGCTGCTTGGCCGCGCGTTGCACGCGGGTACGCCAGTCCTCGTTGCTGAACTGCCCACGCAGGCGTTCGGCCCATAACGGGAAGCCCAGGGGCGTCAGCGACGCCGGGCATTGCACCGACAGCGCCTGCGTGCCGATCCTTGCCAGTACCTGCCGCAAGCCCGGCAGGTCAAGGCTGTCGTGCAGCACTTCGCGTTCGGCCAACGCCAGCAGCAGATGGCCCGAATCGTGCTCGCGCAGTACATCGAAGAGCAGGCCCGCCGACGCCTGCAACTGCCGCAGCGATCGCGGCATGCCACCGGGCAGGCTGGGCACCAGCAGGCCGGCCACACGTGCGATGCCGCGGAACTGGCGCCGCGCCAGCTCGCCCAGGTTCACTGCGGCACGCAGATCATCCAGCAGCTGATCGGGGGTGAACAATGCTCGCCATTGCGCTGCGTCCAGATCGATCGCCTGGGCCGGTGCCAGCACCAGGCCATGGTCGTTCACCGCGTAGCCGATGCTGTTGCGCTGCAGGCGGGTACAGCGCAAGGCCAGCAGGGCGGCCAGCGCCTCATGCACGTGGCGGCCGGCAAAGGGATAGACGAACAGGAACTGGCCTTCGCGACGCCGCACCTGTTCCACCAGCAGGTGGTCCGCGCCGGGAAGCGCCGACAACTGTTGCTGCAGTGCCAGCAAGGGCGACAGCCAGCGGGATTCGGCACTGTTGTCGGCGCCGGACAGTACCCACTCCAGCTCGCGACCGAGTGGCATCGACAGCGGCAACTGGCCTCCCTGCCAGCGTGGCACGACGCCGTCTCCGCGCCCTCGTGCCAACCGCACGAAGGCGGTCATGTCGCGCAGCTGCACCAGCTCCAGCAGGCGCCCGGCGAACTGGAAACGATCGCCACGTCGCAGCCGGCTGGCGAACTGCTCCTCCACGGCGCCCAGGCTGCCGCCGCGCAGGAACTGCACGCGCACGCTGCCATCGCTGCTGATGGTGCCGATCGAAAGCCGATGACGCAGCGCTTGGCGGCGGTCGTGCATGCGGTACCACCCATCGGCATCACGCACGACCTTGTGGAAATCGGGGTACTGGGCCAAGGCCTGCCCGCCCTGCACGATGAACGTGAGCACGGCCTGCCATTGGTCGTTGCCGAGCGACGCGAAGGCATGGGTACGCCGGACCTGTTCCAGCAGCGCAGTGCTGTCGAAGCCGCCCGCCAGCGCACGGCTGACCGCGTGCTGGGCCAGCACATCCAGCGACAGCGTCGGCGGCCTGCGCGCTTCGACCACGCCTTCAGCCAATGCACGGCGCACCGCAGCGTACTCGGCCAGTTCCAGCGCATGGCTGGGCACGCACAGGATGGCGCCGCTGGCACCCGGGCGGTGGCGTGCGCGTCCGGCGCGCTGGCGCAGGCGCGCCACGCCCTTCGGGCTGCCCAGCTGCAGGACCTGTTCTACTTCGGGGAAGTCCACGCCGAGGTCAAGGCTGGAAGTGGCAACCACGCAGCGCAGCGCGCCCGCACGCAGTCCGTCTTCCACCTGCTGGCGCAGGGCCGGATCCAGCGAGCCGTGGTGCAGCGCAAGCGTGTCCAGTTCCTCCGGCCACACCGCGGCCAGCGCCTGATGCCACAGTTCTGCCTGTGCACGGGTGTTGGTGAACAGCAGGCTGCTGCGTGCCTGCATCAGCGCCTCCAGCACGCGTGGCAGCTGTGCCAGGCCCAGATGCCCCGCCCATGGGAAGCGTTCGCCGGGGTCTGGCAGCAGGCTGCGCACGCTGAGTGTGCGCGGCCGTACGCCCTGCACGATCGGTGCTTCCGGTTGACCGGGCAGCAGCACGTCGCGCGCCTCCTGCAGATTGCCCAGCGTGGCCGACAGACCCCACAGCTGCAATGCCGGCCTGGCATCGCGCAACACCGCCAGGTTCAACTGCAGCAGGACGCCGCGCTTGTTGCCCAGCAGTTCGTGCCATTCATCCACCACCACGCAGCGCAGCTGGCGCATGCGCGGCAGCGTGTCGGGATAGCTCAACAACAGCGCCAGCGATTCGGGCGTGGTCACCAGTACGTCGATGCGGCCCTCGCGCGCCTGTCGTCGTTCGCGGTTGCTGGCGTCGCCACTACGCAGGCCGACACGCCATCCCAGCCCCAGCCCATCGACCACGTCCTGCAGTGCGCGTGCGGTATCACTGGCCAACGCGCGCAAGGGCGTCACCCACAGCACCTGCAGTGGGCGCACCGCGCTGGCCCGACGGGGCAAGGGCGGCGGATCGATCATGGCCTGCAGCAGGGGCCCGCCGAACATCGCCAGTGTCTTGCCGCTGCCCGTGGGCGTATGCAGCAACCCGGATTCGCCCGCCAGGTAGTGGCGCCACATTGCGCGCTGGAACGGCAGTGAGCGCCAGCCTCTGGACGCAAACCAGTCTTCCAGCCGGCGCAGCGCCTGGCTGCGGGTCATCGCGCCAGCGCCTTCAGGCTGGCCAGCTGATCGGCCTCGCTGGCGGGCTTGTCGTGGCGCCAGCGCAGGATGCGCGGGAAGCGCACGGCGATGCCGGACTTGTGCCGGCTGCTGCGGTTGACTGCTTCAAAGCCCAGCTCGAACACCTGTTCGGCGCGTACGCTGCGCACCGGCCCGAAGCGCTCGCGGGTGTTGGCGCGGATCCAGCGGTCGAGCGCGAGGATCTCCTTGTCGTCCAGGCCGGAATACGCCTTGGCCACCGGCACCAGCGTGTCGCCGTCCCACACGCCAAAGGTGTAGTCGGTGTACAGCGTGCTGCGTCGGCCGTGCCCGGCCTGTGCGTACAGCAGCACCGCGTCTATCGTGAGTGGATCGACCTTCCATTTCCACCAGTCGCCGCGTCGTCGCCCCGCCTGGTAGGAGGACGTGCGCCGCTTCAGCATCAACCCCTCCACACCGCGTTCGCGCGCCACATCGCGCATCGCCGCGGCCTGCGGCCAGTCGCCGGCGGCAACGTCGGGCGACAGCTGGATGCGCGCATCGCCCAGTGCACCGACGACCTCGGTGAGCCGCGCGCGCCGTTGCTGCAATGGAAGTTCGCGCAGGTCCGCGCCATCGAGTTCCAGCAGGTCGTAGGCGAGCACGCGCACCGGCGTGTTGCGCAGGGTGGCCGCGCCGGGTTTGCGGCGCTGGATGCGGGTCTGCAGCGCGGTGAAGGCACGTGGCAGGTCTGCGGCTTCGTCCCAGGCCAGCAGCTCGCCATCCAGCACGCAGCCATCGGGAAGCGCCATCCCCGCCTGTTCGATTTCGGGGAAGCGACCATCCAGCCGCTCTTCGCCACGTGACCACAAGGCGACCTCGCCGCGCCGGCGCAGCAGCTGCACGCGGATGCCATCCCACTTCCATTCCAGCAGCCAGTCGTCGATCGCACCGAGTCGTTCGGCAGGGCTGCCCTCCAGTGGCGAGGCGAGGAAAAAGGGGTAGGGCTGCTGCCGGTCCAGCGGCAGCTCATCCGGCGACAGCAGCTGGGCCAGCAGCCCGGGCGAGGGCACCCACTCGCCCAGCATGCGCTGGGCGATGCGGGCAATATCCAGGCCGGACCACTCGGCCAGCGCCTGCTGCACCAGCCGCTGCGAGACGCCAACGCGCAGGGCTCCGGTCAGCAGCTTGTTGAACACCAGGCGTTCGCTGCTGCACAGCTGCCGCCAGCCGGCGACGACCGCCGCACGGCGCACCGCCTCGGGTTGGTTGGCCACCGCCAGCAGGTGCTGTTCGATCCATTCGGCCAGGGGGCGGTCAGGCGAGGGGTTTGGTGGGTCGTCCAGCAGCAGGGTCAGCGTTTCGGCCAGGTCACCGACCTGCGCATAGCTGTCGTCCACCAGCCACGGTGGCAACCCTGATTCCTCGGCGATCCAGGCGCGCAGTTCGCCACTGGCGGCGATTTTCCGGCGTGCGCCGCCCACCTTGCCACCACTGAGGAGGTACAGCGCCCACGCCGCATCGTGCGCGCCTGCCTGGCCGAAGTAATCGACCAGCGCCGCTCGCTTGTCCAGCGTGGCAGTGCTGCGGTCCAGGCGTTGGTAGAGCGCTGCGAAGGCTTTCATTCCTCGCTCCCGAAATCGGTACGGAAGGCTTCGGCAGCCACGCCGCGCTCACGCAGGTAGGGAATCAGCGCGTCGGTATTGCCATGGGTGGCGATCACCCGCTGCGCGCCGGTCTGTTCGATCGTCGTCAGCAGTGCTGGCCAATCGGCGTGATCGGAAATGACGAAGCCACGATCGACGTTGCGTCGGCGCCGGTTGCCGCGCAATTGCATCCAGCCCGAGGCGAAGCCCAGCTGGTGGCGCCCGAAGCGGCGCATCCAGGGCGTGCCCGCAGCCGAGGGCGGGGCGAGGATCAACTGGCCGGCGGCATCGGGTTGACGGCCCTGTTCGGCCACGGTGAGCGTCTCCAGCATCGGTACGCCGGCCTGCCGGTACACCGCTACGCCATTGGCGATGGCGCCATGCAGCCAGGCCGGGCGATCATCCAGCGGCCGCAGCTCGGCCAGCACCCGTTGTGCCTTGCCCAGTGCATAGCACAGCAGGATCGCCGCCTCGCCGCGCTGTTCGCATTCGCGGCGCCACGCCACGATCTCCGCAGCGACTGCCGGCGTGTCCGGCCAGCGGTAGATCGGCAGGGCGAAGGTTGCCTCGGTGATGAACGTATCGCAGGGCACCACCTCGAACGGCGCGCAGGTCGGGTCTGGCTGGCGCTTGTAGTCGCCGGAGGCCACCCAGACCTGCCGCCCGTCGTCGATGCGCACCTGCGAGGACCCCAGCACGTGGCCGGCTGGATGCAGTGATACCTGCACCCGGCCCAGGCGGAACGGGGTGCCCTCGGCATGCGCCTGCACCGGCACGTCGCCCAGGCGCCAACGCAGGATCGGCAGGCTGCCGTCGCTGCAGTGGTATTCGCCCATGCCCGGGCGAGCATGGTCACCGTGGCCATGGGTGATGACCGCGCGCGGCACCGGCCGCCAGGGATCGATGTGGAAGTCGCCCGCAGCGCAGTACAGCCCCTCCGGGCGCAACACCACCAGATCGTCATTGCCTGCCATGCCATCACTGTGGCCTGCGGCTCGTGCACGGGGTGAGAACCGGCCTGAACACGGGCTTGGCAGGTCATGCGGCACAATCGGGCCGCACACTTCTTGCCGCCAGGATGGACCGGATGAGTGGACCGAGCTTCAGCAGCAACGCGCCCTACGAAACCCATGTGGTACTGAACCAGCCGCCGCCGTTCGCGGGGCGGCAGTTGTGGACCGACGACGCGGCGCTGATGGAAGCCGTTCAGCGCGAAGGCGCTGGCAGCTTCGCGCCACGATTGGCGGTGTATGGCGCGCTGGCGGGTGATGAGCTGTACCGGGTCGGCTTCGATGCCAACCGCGATCGGCCACGCCTGCGCACGCATGATGCGCAGGGCCATCGCATCGACACGGTGGAGTTCCATCCGGCCTATCACCAGTTGATGGACACGGCCAAATCGCACGGGGTCGCAGGCTTGTCCTGGCATGAGCCGCAGCCCGGCGCGCACGTGGCACGTGCGGTGTTGAGCTACCTGCATCACCAGGCCGAGGCGGGCACCAGTTGCCCATTGACGATGACCCATGCAGCAGTAGCGGTGCTGCGCACGCAGCCGCACCTGGCCGAGTGGGCACGCAAGGCCGCAGCGCCGGTCTATGACCCGCGCGACGTGCCGGTGGCGGACAAGGCCGGCATCACCCTGGGCATGGGCATGACCGAGAAGCAGGGCGGCTCGGATGTACGTGCCAACAGTACCCGCGCCGAACCGATCGATGGCGAGCGCTATCGCCTGGTCGGCCACAAGTGGTTCTTTTCCGCGCCGATGTGCGACGGCTTCCTGGTGCTGGCGCAGGCGCCGGGAGGACTGACCTGCCTGCTGTTGCCGCGCCGCCTGGCCGACGGTGACCGCAATGCGTTCCGCCTGATGCGGTTGAAGGACAAGCTTGGGGATTGGGCCAATGCCTCCAGCGAGGTCGAGTTCTGCGGCGCGCAGGCGTGGCGGGTGGGTGAAGAGGGCCGCGGCGTGGCCACCATCATCGGCATGGTGATGATGACCCGCCTGGACTGCATGCTGGGCGCCGCAGCGGAGATGCGCATGGCGCTGGCGCAGGCGCTGCATCACGCACGGCATCGCCGCACCTTTGGCAAGCTGCTGGTCGAGCACCCGTTGATGACCAACGTGCTGGCTGATCTGGCGATGGAGTCGGAAGCGGCCACGGTGTTGGCGATCCGCATCGCACGCGCGGTGGATCGTGCCGGTGTGGATGCCAATGAAGCCGCGATGGCACGGTTGGGGACGGCACTGGGCAAGTACTGGCTGTGCAAGCGTGCGCCGGCCTTCGTCAATGAAGCGCAGGAATGCCTGGGCGGCGCGGGCTATGTGGAGGAGTCGATGCTGCCGCGCCTGTACCGGCAGGCACCGTTGAATTCGATCTGGGAAGGCAGCGGCAACATCCAGTGTCTGGATGTGCTGCGTGCATTGGCCCGTGAACCGGATGCGATGGCGGCATTGCGCGGCGAGCTGGCGGCGGTGGCCGACCGTGATGCGCGCTACGCAGCGGAATTGCAGCGCTGGGCAGCGGCACCGGCACCGGAGGAATCACAGGCGCGACTGTTCTGCGAGCGCACTGCGCTGTTGTTGCAGGCAGCGCTGCTGCTGCGTGCGCGCAGCCCGATCGCCGAGGCGTTCGTGCGCAGCCGGCTGGAAGGAGAGCACGGGCTGGCATTCGGGACGCTGCCGGCGGGCCTGGAGCTGACCGCGATGCTGGCGCGCGCGCTGCCGTAGGCAATGGCCAACGGCGGTGCCCCTCGTGGCGGGCGGCGCGGAGCCTGCATCGTGAGCGGGCTGCGCGGGTGGGTTGCGCAGGGGGCGCTGCAAGTCCTCCTCCGGGGCCTGGCCCAGCCGCAGGCGGCTGGGCGTTCGGTCGCTTGCGAAGCAGTGCTTCGCAAGCAAGGCGCCCTTACCCATGTAAGCTTGGTCGCCGCTTTCTCGTGTGCGCAGTCCTGCGCACACGGCAAGACCGGGGTTGGCGTCCTGCCCAACCCGCCCGAGGCAAGCCTCGGGCCCATGCGGCTCACGCCCCTGCGCAACCCACCCGCGCGGCCGCGGACAATTTCCGTGGGCGCACACCACGGAATCAACAGCAAAGGCAGGGAGCGAAAAACAGAAAAGCCGCGGCCATGCCGCGGCTTTTCCTGTAGCGCCGAGCCGGTGCTCGGCTGCCGGCAAGGCTCAGTGCTTGGCTTCTTCCTTGGCGGCGTTGGCCTTGGCGTCATTGGCGACATCGCGCGCCTTGTCGGCGACCTTCTGCGCGGCGTCGGCAGTGGCGTCGCTGGCGTGCGCGGCCGCGTCGGTGGCGGCGACCTTGGCCTGGTCAGCGGCATTGGCGGTGGCGTCGGCGGCCTTGTCCAGCGCCTGCTGGGTATCGGCGGCGGCCTGCTCGGAAGCAGCAGCGGTCTTGTCGGCGGCGTCGCGGGTTGCGGCAGCGGCCCGGTCGACGGCATCGCGGGCAGCGACGCCAGCGCTGTCGGCGGCCTGCTGCGCGTCCTGCTTGGCCTGTTCGGCCTCCGGGCCCTTGCAGGCGGCCAGGGCCAGCAGCAGGGAGCCGGCCAGCAGGGTGGTGGTGATCGGACGAATCTTCATGGCGGTCTCCGGTACTGCAATGGATGGGGACGCCAGCCTATTCATGCCGTTGTGAAGACGGGGTCGCGGAGCGCGCTCAGTCGCGATCCACGGGCGCAAAGAAAAAGCCGCTGGCGAACCAGCGGCTTTTCCGGAACAGCGTGAAGAAAGAAGTGATTACTTCTTGGCTTCTTCAGCAGCGTCCTTGGCCTGCTCAGCGGTAGCTTCGGCAGCCTTGGCGGCGTCCTTGGCTTCGCCAGCAGCGGCGTCGGTGGCAGCAGCGGCGGTGTTGGCAGCAGCGTCGGTCGCAGCGTCGGCAGCGGTGGCGGCGGTGTCAGCGGCCTGCTGGGCAGCGTCGGCGGTCTGGGCGCCAGCAGCGGCGGCCTGGTCGGCAGCAGCCTGGGCTTCGGTGGCGGCTTCGTTGGCCGAAGCAGCGGCGTCCTGGGCAGCTTCCTGCTTCGAGCAGGCGGCCAGGGCCAGAGCCAGGGACATCGCGACCAGCAGCTTGTTGATGCTCATTGTGTAAATCCTCGTCGTTAGAATTAGGCAACGCGCATGCTGCGCGCCGACAACATGATGACAAGCCAAGATTGGGTGTCAAGCGATCCCGCATTCATTTTTGCGAAATCATCGTTAAATCCATTTAAATCAATTCGATGGCGATCGCGGTCGCTTCGCCACCGCCGATGCACAGGGTGGCAATGCCGCGCTTGCCACCGCGCGTGCGCAGGGCATTGACCAGAGTCACCACCAGGCGTGCGCCGGAGGCACCGATCGGATGGCCCAGTGCACAGGCGCCGCCATTCACGTTGAGCTTGTCGTGCGGAATGCCCAGTTCGCGCATCGGCGCCATCGCCACCACAGCGAAGGCTTCATTGATTTCGAACAGATCGACCTGATCCAGCGACCAGCCGGTCTTGTCCAGCAGCTTGCGCAGCGCGCCGATCGGGGCAGTGGTGAACCACTCCGGTTCCTGCGAATGGGTGGCGTGGCCGACGATTCGGGCCAACGGCTTGATGCCGCGCGCAGCCGCATCTTCCTCGGTCAGCAGGACCACTGCGGCAGCGCCGTCGGAAATGCTGGAAGAGCTGGCGGCGGTCACACTGCCGTCCTTCTTGAAGGCCGGGCGCAGGGTCGGGATCTTGGCGATGTCCGAACGGCCGGGCTGCTCGTCGGTGGTGATCTCGACCTCGCCCTTGCGGGTGGCGACCTTCACCGCGACGATTTCATCGGCGAACGCGCCGTTGGCCTGGGCTGCCTGCGCGCGCTTGACCGATTCGATGGCGTAGGCGTCCTGCTCTTCGCGGCTGAACTGGTACTTGTCCACGGCGCATTCGGCGAATTCACCCATCGCCTTGCCGTCATAAGCGTTGACCAGGCCGTCGTGGGCCATGTGATCGACCGCCTGGAAGTTGCCGAAGCGGTTGCCGGTGCGCGAGTTGGGCAGCATGTGCGGTGCGTTGGACATCGATTCCATGCCGCCGGCGACAACGATGCTGGCCGAACCGGCCTTGATCAGGTCATGACCGAGCATGATGGTCTTCATGCCGGAGCCGCAGACCTTGTTCAGCGTGGTGGCACCGGTCGACAGCGGAATGCCGGCAGCGATCGCCGCCTGGCGGGCGGGCGCCTGGCCGAGGTTGGCCGGCAGCACGCAGCCCATGAGGACTTCGGAAACGTCGCTGGCCGGGATGCCCGACTGCTCCAGTGCGGCGGCGATGGCGGCCGCGCCCAGGGTCGGGGTCGGCACGCCGTTGAACTGGCCGAGGAAGGAGCCGATGGCGGTGCGCTTGGCGGCGGCGATGACGATGTTGGACATGGCAATCTCGTTGATGCGTAAGCAATGTTCGGAAAGGAGACCGTGGGCCGTTGGAAGCGCCCCGGTTTCCCGGCAGACTGCGTGGGGGTCGGCCCAAGTATAGAGGGTCGGGGAGGGCCGCCGCTGGACGGCGCCGCATGCCTGCCGGGACAACGGCGGGCCAATGTTCATGGGAAGGAATCGATGGAACGCACGACGACAGTGAAATCTGCCCTGGCAACCGCGCTGGCACTGGCGCTGGCAGCCTGTGGCGGAGGTGGCGGGGGCGGCAACGTGCGCATTGACACACCGCCACCACCGCCGCCACCCACGACCCCGCCACCGCCGCCGCCGCCGCCGGCAAAACCGCAGGAGCCGGCCTTCGACGCGCATCTGTCGGTCACCAATGCGCGTGCCGCACAAGCCGCCGGCCTGAGCGGCCAGAACGTGCGCATCGGTATCGTCGATTCGGGCGTGCAGCGCGACGCGGTGGCACTGAACGGGCGGGTGGTGGCCAACCTCAACTACATCGATCCGTCGCGCAACAACCTGCAGGTGGACGACGTAGTGGGCCACGGCACGGCGGTAGCCAGCCTGGCTGCCGGCGCGCCGGTTGGGTCCTGGCCAGGCGGCATCGCCCCTGGTGCGCAGATCGTTTCGGCGCGGATCATCGCCGACAAGCCGCCCGCCGACGATGGCAGCGGCAAGGGCAATTCCTTCAGCGGACCGCTGGGCGTGGCCCAGGTGCACCAGGACCTGATCAGCTACAACGTAAAGGTGATGAACAACTCGTGGGGCGGCCTGTACTGGACCGACCTGCCGACCACCGCGCAGGTGGCCGCCGAGTATCGCCCCTTCGTGGTCAACCACGGCGGGCTGGTGGTGTTCGCAGCGGGCAATGACGGCCGCAATGAACCGAGCAGCCTGGCCGCGCTGCCCAGCCAGCTGGGCGTTGCCGGCTCGCTGCCGGCGGCAGATCTGGAGCGCGGCTGGCTGGTGGCGACCGCGGTGGATCCCTATGCACCGGGCACGTTGGCCAGCTACGCCAATGGCTGCGGCCAGGCCGCGCGCTACTGCCTGGCAGCGCCGGGCAGCGCGGTCTATCCCGATGCAAACGGGGGGAGCTACTACTGGAACTACGGCACGTCATTCGCGGCGCCGCTGGTGTCCGGCGCCGCTGCGCTGGTCTGGCAGCGCTATCCGTATTTCAGCAACGACCTGGTGCGGCAGACCCTGCTGGGCACTGCCAAGGACATCGGCGCCCCGGGCGTGGATCCGGTGTTCGGCTACGGCCTGCTCGACATCGGTCGTGCGATCAACGGTCCGGGTCGCTTCGACTGGGGGGATGTGGTTGCCAACGTGGATGTGGCCTCCAGCGGTTCGGCGTGGCGCAACAACATCGTCGGCAGCGGCGGCCTGGTCAAGCAGGGCGGGGGCACTCTGGTGCTGGCCGGCAACAACAGCTATACCGGTTCCACCCGCATCGAACGCGGCATCCTGGCACTGCAGGACGGTGGCGTGATCCGTTCCAACGTGACCATCCTCGGCCAGTCCGATCCGGATTCGACCGGCCTGCAGTTCAATGGCGGCGCGCCGCGCGTGATCGGCAACGTGGTCAACGGCAGCAGCGTGTTCCTCACCACCGGCAACACCACCGGCACCATCGAGGGCGACTACGCCCAGCAGGCGGGCGCACAGTTGATGATCGCACTCGGCGCCAATGCGCTGCAGGTCACCGGCAAGGCCACCCTCGACGGTGGCGTGCGCGTGCATGGCTTCGTCTCCGGCTACGTGCCACAGAGCGGCACCCGGCAGGACCTGATCCATGCGGACGGCGGACTCAGTGGTGCCTTCAGTACGCCGGCCACCTCCAGCGGCCTGCAGGGACTGTCGCTGTTGCAGAGCAGCTATGGCTACGACAGCAACAACGCCTGGTTGAACCTGACCCAGGTCAGTGTCACCGGGGCAGCCAGCGGCCTGGGGGCTTCCGCCCAGGCGGCAGCACAGCGGCTGGAGGGTGCATTTGCCGCGCTCGACAAGAATGCAGGACTGCAGGGATCGGCCTTCGGTACGGCCGCCGGGGCGCTGCAGTGGACCGGCGGTGGCAGCAACGGCCTCGAGGCTAGTCTGCAGAGCCTGTCCGGGCAGGCGCACGCGCGGGCCGAAGCGGTCACCTTCGACAGCATCGACATGTCACGCCGTGCCATCGCAGAGCGCTTTGATCGCGTGCAGGCGGCGCCGCGCCTGCGCGGGGCCTGGCAGAGTGCGCTCGGCCAGGCCGGGCAGGGCAGCTTTGCCGGCAACGCCGCCGACAGCCGCGGTTGGATGGCCGGCCAGGACCTGCCGCTGGGCAGCACCGGGCTGATGGGTGTGGCCTTCGGCGAGACCCGCAGCAACGGTGGCAGCAGCTTCGGCGGCGATCGCGGGCGTGATCGCCAGGCGCAGGCACAGCTTTACGCGGGCTGGAATCTGGGCCGGGGCTATGCGCTGGCCCAGATCGGCAGCGGGCAGTTCACCCGGGCGCTGGATCGCCAACTGCTGCTGGGCGCGGGTAGTTACGGTGTTTCGGCCCGCTATGGCGGGCGCTTCAGCAGTGCCAGTGTCGAAGGCGGCTATCGCTTCGGCCGCGCGGGTGCCTCGTTGACACCGTATCTGGGCGCCAGCACCACGCGCGTGGATACCGATGCGTTCAACGAACTGGGCGGGTTCGGCTTCGGCCTGCGTGGCGATGCCAACCGCGTGCAGCGCAGCCAGATGCTGGCCGGCATCCGCGGCGAGCGTGGCTGGGGGCGCTGGACCCTGCGCGGGCATGCCGAGTGGCAGCAGCGGCTCGAGGGTGCCGATGCGGCGTGGCAGGCCAGTTTCGTCGGCATCGATGCTTGGGCACCACTGGCGGGCTGGAATGCGCCGCGCGGCAGTGCGCTGATCGGCATGGCGCTGGAATCATGGTGGGGTCGCAGTGGCCGCCTGAGCCTGGGCTTCGACCAGCGCGTCGGGGGCGAGGGCGCGCGCCAGGCGGCGTTGCGCTACAGCACCGGGTTCTGAGTGACAGTCGCGCCGGGACGCCAGCCCCGGCGCGACATCGACGCGCTCAGCCGCCGCGCAGGTTGCCCAGGCGCGGGGTGCTGCGGCCCAGCGGCATCTTCAATTTGCCGATCGACAGGATGCGGCTTTCGGCGATGCGGTCGGCCGCTCGCTGCGGCGCGATGTTCTCGCGCTGCGACAGTTCGAAGATGCGGGTGAGGTTGTGATAGATGCTGCGGATCAGACGCATCGCGCGTTCGCGGTTGTAGCCGTCGATCTCCAGCGACACGTTCATCACGCCACCAGCATTGACCGCATAGTCCGGCGCATACAGGATGCCGCGCGCATGCAGTTCGTCGCCGATTTCCAGGCTCGACAACTGGTTATTGGCGGTGCCGCAGACGATCTTTGCCTTGATCCGCGGCAGGGTGTCGGCGTTGATCGCGCCTTCCAGCGCGCACGGTGCGAACACATCGGCATTCACTTCATGGATCTCGTCCGGCTTGACCGCTTCAGCGCCGAAGTCGCTGACCGCGCGGTCAACCAGCGCGCTGTCCAGGTCGGTGACATACAGCTTGGCACCGCGGTCACGCAGCAGCTTCACCAGTTCCATGCCGATGTGGCCCAGGCCCTGCACCGCGATGCTGGTCTTGCCCACTTCCTCATGGCCGAACTTGAAGCGCATCGACGCCATCAACGCCTGAAGCGCGCCGTAGGCGGTGAACGGGGCCGGATCGCCGGAGCCGCCATGGACCTGGTGCACGCCGGTCACGAACTGGCTCTCCAGGTAGATGTTCTCCATGTCGTTGACATCGGTGCCGACGTCCTCGGCGGTGATGTAGCGTCCGCCCAGCGAATCGACATAGCGGCCGAAGGCACGGAACAGCACTTCGGTCTTGTCCGCTTTGGGGTCGCCGATGATCACCGCCTTGCCGCCACCGACGTTGAGGCCGGCCAGTGCATTCTTGTAGGTCATCGTCCGGCTCAGGCGCAGCGCATCGGCCAGCGCCTCGTCGGTGCTGGCGTAAGGACGCATGCGCACGCCGCCCAGGGCCGGGCCAAGGGTGGTGTTGTGGATGGCGATGATCGCCTTCAGGCCGGCGTCGTGGTTGTGGCAGAACACCACCTGTTCGTGGCCGGTGGTGGCGAGGGTTTCGAATAGCATGGCGTCTCCGATGGCGCGATCAGCGGCGAACTGCAGCGAACGGCCAGTGAACGGTAGGGTCCCAAAACAAAAAAAGCGACGTCGTCGGTGCAGGGGGACGGGTCGCGCGGCGCCATTCTAGTCCATTCCCCCGGCCGGTGCCGTCGACATCGCATGCCTTCCGGTTAAAGAAGATGAAAGTGCGGCCGATGCTGCGACGACGGCGGGTGGCCGGATTCGCGTGAAGAGGCAGGCGGTCAGTGACGGCAAGGGCACCACAACGACAGGGCAGGCGGCGATGACAGCGGCCTGGTGGCGATCACTGCGCGGCTGGCTGGCGCGCTCGACCGGGGCTGCGCCGTCCCGCTTGGCGGCGGTATCGCGACAGGCAGTGGCGGCAGCGGCTGCGAGCCTGCAGGGTGAGGCCCTGCCGTCTGCGGAGATCGCCGCACATCTGCAGCGCGGCCTGCACGCGTTGGCGTTGTACCCACGACTGGCCGGTGAGCCGGCGCCTGTCCAGGATCCGGCGTTGGGGGAAGCGGTGGCACGCGCGCTGCAGGACCGCGACTGGGCTACCCGTCAGTTGCCGCGCCGTCCGCAGCTGCTGCCGCAGCTGATCCAGACCGTCAACGACGATGCCGCCTCCGCGCGGGTGATGGCCGCGATCATCGGCCAGGACCCGGTGCTGACCGGCAACCTGCTGCGCATCGCCAACAGCCCCGCCTACAAGGTGCACGAGCGGCCCGTGGAAAGCCTGCAGCGGGCGGTGACCCTGGTCGGTACCGAAGGCGTTCGGCAGATCATCAGCGCGGTACTGGTACAGCCGGTGATGCAGATGCAGTGCGATGCGTTCCCGCAGTTCAGCACGATCATCTGGGAGCACGCACTGCTGGCCTCGCGCGCGGCTGCAGACCACGCACGCACGGTTACCTTCGGTGATGCTTTCGCCGCGCAGTGGCTGGGCCTGGTGCAGGGCCTGGGCGCGGCGCTGGTGATGCGCCAGCTGCTGCAGGAAGCCCAGGCACGTGGTGAAACCGTGGAGCCGGCGCTGGCACTGCAGCTGCTTCAGCAGTGGTCGTTACCGCTGGCACAACGGGTGGCGGCTGCCTGGGAGCTGCCCGAGCCGGTGCATCAGGCGCTGTTGCCGGAGGCCGAGGGCCCGCTGGCCGACAGCCTGCGCCTGGCCAGCGCCGCTGCGGCGGCCAGCCTGCTGTGCCGCCATGGGCATGCCAGCCAGAGCCGCATGCTGGCCCTGCTGGAACAGCTGCCTTCGGCACCGCCGCATGCATTGCGCTGGATCTGGCGGCGACTGCATGGGCGCAGCGTGGAAACGCTGGATGATGCCGGGCAGGAAGCCACCGATCCGGGGCGCTGAGCGTTACAGCTGCGATTCCAGCGGTAGCCAGCTGATCACCCGCGACAACCAGCGTTTGCGCGCCGTTGCCCCTGGCTCTTCCTCCGCCCAGTGCGGTGGTGGTTCGCGCTCCAGCCAGCGCAACCGGCGACGGTCGTCCAACGCCAGCCACCAGCTGTGCCTGGGATCCGCCAGGCGCAGGTACTCGCCGCGCAGCTGTGCACCCAGCAATGGATCGTCGAACAGCACACCCATTTCAGTGTTCAGGTAGGCCGAGCGCGGATCGAGGTTGAATGAGCCGACGAAGCCGCGGCGGTCATCGACCAGGAATGCCTTGGTGTGCAGGCTGGCGCCGCTGCTGCCGAACACGCCCGCATCGCCGGACTGCCCTTGTGCCTTCAGCTCATACAGGTGGACGCCGGCTTCGAGCAACGGCACGCGGTAGCCCATGTAGCCGCCGTGCACCGCGGCGACGTCATTGGCAGCCAGTGAGTTGGTGACCACGCCGACCTGCACGCCCCGCCGGGCCATGGCCGAAAAGCCATCCAGGCCCTCGTTGCCGGGCACGAAGTAGGGCGAGATCAACAGGGCCTTGTGCCGGGCGGCCTGCAGCTCGCTGGTCAGCGTCGAAACCAGCCACGCGCCGCGATCATCGTCGCGGTGCTTCATCGGCGGGTCCGAGACGATGCGCACTGCACGGCTCCAGCGCAATGGCTCGGGACTCGGGCGCTGCCGCCTGCGCGATTCGGCCACGCGCGCAAGGTAGGGCTGGGCCACGTCACGCTGGGCCTCATGGTCCGATTCGCGTACCAGCAGGCGCAGCTGGGCATCGGTATGGAAGGCAAGCGCCGATACCGGAATGGCGGCCTCGCTGTTCCAGTAGTCGTCGAAGATCCGGCTGGCCTGCTCCACGGCAGGGCCGGCGACCAGCAGGTCCAGGTCCTGGAAGTTCACATCGGTGCGCGCGCTGAAGTATTCCTCGCCGATGTTGCGGCCGCCGACGATCGCGACGCGGCCGTCGGCAATCCAGCTCTTGTTGTGCATGCGGTGGTTCACGCTGAAGAACCGTTGCACCATCTCCACCATGCGCAGCAGGCCGGTCCGGTTGCGGAACGGGTTGTAGAGGCGGATTTCAATGTTGGGGTGCCGGTCCAGCGCCATCATCAGGGCGTCCTTGTCCTTGGCGTTCATGTCGTCGAGCAGGATGCGCACGCGCACGCCGCGTTCGGCGGCGTCGTACAACGCCTTGGCCATCAGGTGGCCGATCAGGTCGTCGTGCCAGATGTAGTACTGCAGGTCCAGGCTGCGCCCGGCGTGGGTGGTGATCATCGCGCGCGCGGCGAAGGCATCCATGCCATCGCTGAGGAAGGCCACGCCGGACTGGCCGGGATGGGCCTCCTGCAACGGAACGATCTGCCGGTCGATCCGCGTCTGTGCCGGCTGCAGCGGCAGCACGTGCGAGGGCGTGCCCCGTGCCTGCGGGGTGAGATGGTCGGCCAGCAGCAGCCCGGACAGGACCAGCAGCACCAGTGTGGCGAGGATGATTGCAGCAACGCGAAGCAGGCGTCGCCACAGGGGCTTGGGCAGGCTCATGCGCCGATGGTAGATCCACGCCACGCGTGGATCAAAGGCAGACGGTGCATCGCAGAAGATCCACGCCATGCGTGGATGACAGGGACTTCCCTGTCAGAACCGCTCGTCGCTGCCCAGGTAACGCCACTGCCCCGCAGGCAGCGGTCCCAGTGCCACGCGGCCAATACGCAGCCGACGCACGGCCGTCACCTGCAGGCCGGCCGCGGTGACCGCCACGCGCAGGCCCTTGGCGGTCAGGCCCTTGCCCGCGAAGCGCAGGCGCTGCTCGCTCTGCCAGCTGACCTTGGCACCGCCGGATTCCTGCTGCAGGCGTGCCAGCAGCCATGGGCCACGCTCGGGGCCGCCTTCGGCGACCTCGATCAGGTATTCCTGCTCGGTGCGTCCCAGGTTGCGCTGAAGATGGGCCAGCGTGGCCGGGTCCTGGCTGACCACCACCAGGCCGCTGTCGCTGGCCGGAAGGGCGGCCGCCAGCTGCAGTCCGTGGAAGTGGCGCTGCAGCGGGCGGATGTCGCTGGCGTCCAGCTCGCTGCGGCTGTCACTGCTGACCAGCGCGCACAGGGTTTCGGCGGCAACGCCAGCCGGTTTGTGCAGCAGCATGCTGACCCGCTCGGCCTTTTCATCGCTGGCCTGCTCGGCCACCACGATCACCGCGCTGTCATCGACCGGACGCTGCGGCTGTTCCACCACCTCGCCATTGACCGTGACCCAGCCGCCTTCGATGTAGCGCCGCGCTTCGCCGCGCGGAATGCCGAGCAGGGCGGACAGGCGTTTGTCGAGACGGATCGGTTCCATGGCAGGCAGGTCGGGCAGTGGGCGCGCAGTGTAGCTGCTGCGGCCGGTCAGCGCTGGCCGCGGTTGGCCAGCTCGGTCAGGTACAGGCGGGTATCGAATTCCAGCTGCAGGTAATCCGGCTCCATGTGCTGGCACAGCTGATAGAAGGCCTTGTTGTGGTCGGCTTCCTTCAGGTGGGCCAGCTCATGCACCACGATCATGCGCAGGAACGCTGCCGGTGCCTGGCGGAACACGGTGGCGATGCGGATCTCGCGGCTGGCCTTGAGGCGGCCGCCGTGAACGCGCGAGATGGCGGTATGGGTACCCAGCGCGTGCTTGATCACTTCCAGCGTGTTGTCGTAGCAGACCTTGTTGAGCGGCACCGACTTGCGCAGGTAGCGGTCCTTCAGCTCCTGCGTGTAGTCGTACAGCTGGCGGTCGCTGCGCACTTCGTGCGGGTCGGGGTAGCGCTGCTGCAGCCATGGGCCGAGCTTGCCCTGTGCCAGCAGGTCGCTGACCTGGGCGACCAGGGGTTCGGGATAGCCGGTGAGGTACTTCAGGACTGCCATGCAGGGGTGGCGGGGCGTCGGTAGAATGGGGACATCCAAGATTACACGCGGTACGCACCGACCATGGCAAAGCCCAACGCGCTGCAGGAACAATTGCTCAAGGCCGGCCTGGCCAAGAAGTCGCAGGCCAGCGCCGCCGCGCGCGAGCAGGCCAAGGCGCGGCAAGGCAAGGCCGAATCGACGTCGGCCGAGGTCCAGCGCGAGGCTGAGCGTGCCCGCGCCGAGAAGGTCGAGCGCGACCGCGCGCTGGCCGCCGAGCGCAATGCCCAGGCCAGGCAAGCTGAACAGAAGGCGCAGGCGAAGCAGATCATCGCGGCCCATGCCGTGCCCCACAAGGGCGATGACGAGTACCGCTTCAGCGATGGCACGGCGATCCGCACTCTGCTGATCGACCCCAAGCTGCGCAAGGCGCTGTCGGTCGGCGTGCTGGTCATTGTCGCCAATGGCGAGGGCTACGCCCTGCTGCCACGTGCTGCTGCCGAGAAGGTGCGTGAGCGCGCCCCGGAGGCGATCATTGTCGACCATGGCCAGCCGGGCTCGACCGCCGAGATCTCCACCGGCAACGCCGAGGACGACGCCTACTATGCGCAGTTCCAGGTACCGGACGACCTGATCTGGTAATCAAAAAGGGGACGGAGGGGATTAAGTCGCAATCGGATTGATCGAACCCGTGCGCGTTCCACTCAGCTTGCTGAAGCCCCGCCGAGCATGGCTCGGCGCTACAGGAAGGCATTCCTTTTACCGGGGTGTATCGTCCCTATATCAGGCGACACACCTGCGGAGGACGGCCATGGCTACCGGTTGGGCGGGAGACGGCGCGGTCCAGGACCAGATCGACGCCACCGTTGATGATGCGATCGCCCGCGCGCGGCGCCAGCTGCGCGAGGGACCCGGTCTGGAACACTGTGAGGAATGCGACGCGCCGATTCCGTTGGCGCGGCGCCAGGCCGTGCCTGGTGTGCGGCTGTGCGTTGCGTGCCAGCAGGCGCGGGATGACGAAGAGCAGGCGCATGCCGGGTACAACCGGCGTGGCAGCAAGGACAGCCAGTTGAGGTAAAGGTTGTTGGGCAGGGCTGCCCCCTGCACCCGCCGAAGCCTTCAAGCCAAGGCAGCAGCAACAGCAAAAGCTGGCATTCCGTGGGGTGGCGGGGCGGTGTCGGAGTGCGGGGACGCCGCAAGTACGTCCTTGTAGGCTTGGCAGCCGCATCCATGCGGCTGACACCCCGCACTCCGACACCGCCCCACCTCCGACAGATTTCCGCGATCGGGTACATCCCGCCGTGCGTGGATAAATTTCCATCGAAATCGAAAATCTCGATATCGGAATGATTTGAGCCGAGCATGGCTCGGCTCTACAGAAGAACGGACAGCTCGCGGAAATCTGTCGAAGGCGGGGTGGGTCCGGTTGAGGGGGCGTGAGCCGCATGGATGCGGCGACCGAGCTTACATGGACGTACTTGCAGCGTCCCCCTCAACCGGACCCGCCCCGCCTACCCACGGATAGCCAGCTTCTGCCGTTGACGTTGACGTTGATTCGGCAGGTGCAGGGCTGCAAGCCCTGCCGAACACCGCGCCTCAGCCGTCGCCCTGGATGCCGCCAGGCGCCTGTGCCGGGTCGCGCCAGCGGCGCACGGTGCGCTGGAAGAACAGGTTGTTCGGCAACTGCAGCACCGTGCCCTCGTGGCCGTCGCCGGTTTCCTGCAGTGTGGTGTAGATCAGGTTCACATCGATCACCCGGCCCTTCAGACCCGGCTTCTCGCCGTTCTCCAGCACCTCGATGTAGTCATGCAGGCGGAACGGGCGCGTGGTGAAGATCAGCAGCGTGCAGAAGATGTTGGAGAGCACGCTCCACGCCGCGAAAAAGGCCACCGCACCCACGGCGGCAAAGCCGGTGAACGCCGTCCACAGTACCGAAGGCGACGCGCCCAGCAGGCTGAGGATGTACAGCAGGGCGCTGAAATAGACCACGAAACTGGTGATACGCCGGGCGCCCATCGCCATCTCCGGTGGCAGTGTGTAGTGCTCGGCGAAACGCCGGATGAGGCGCCGTGCCAGCACCCGCAGCAGCCACGCGGCCAGCAGGGTCAGCAGGATCTTCACGGCGATACCCACGTCATGCAGCCAGGGGCGGGTCCAGGCGGGGAGATGATCCTTCAGCGACAACATCATGGCGCGACAACAGGTGGCAATAACGGCCCTTGATGTTACCCGGCGCCTGCCGTGGATTCGACTGCCGGGGTCCAGGCCAGGCACACCAGTTCCTGGCGATGCTGCTGCAGGCAGGCGCTGCCACTGTCCGTGCGCAGCTGCAGGGACAGGCCCAATGCCTGCAGCACGACGCAGGCGGCGATCACCAGCACGGCGGCGCAGGCGGGGCTGGACATGACTGGACTCCCGGAGGTGTTTTCTCGAAGACCTTTCATGGATGCAGCCATCGTCGAAAAGGTTGCATGTCCCTGATCGCCGATCACCTCTAAACCTTTTTCCGGGCCGCCGCATCCAAGCGATATGCTCGACACCACCATGCCAGCGCTGCCTGCCGCCAACGACCCCGTCGACGAACCCGCCCTGGTGCGGGCGGCCGCTGCGGGAGACACTGCTGCCTACGAACTGCTGTACCGGCGTCACGCGCCGCGTGTATTCGCTGTGCTGTGGCGGTTGTGTGGCGGCCAGCAGGCACGTGCCGAGGATGCGCTGCAGGAGGCCTTCCTGCAGGCCTGGAAAGCGCTGCCGGGGTTCCGCTTCGAGAGCAGCCTGTCGACCTGGCTGCATCGGCTGGGCGTCAACGCCGCGCTCATGGAGCTGCGTGGCCGGGCGGGCGGGCAGGATCACGACAGTCTGGACGACGTCGACGGGGGCCTGCAGGAACTGGCGGTGCGTGACCGCTGCGCCGGCACCGAGCGCGACCTGGAGCGCGCGTTGTCGACACTGCCACCACGGGCGCGTGCGGTACTGGTGCTGCACGACATCGAAGGCTGGAAACACCAGGAAATCGCCGAGCAGCTGCAGATGGCCGTCGGCAGTTCCAAGGCACAGCTGCATCGTGCGCGCGGCCTGTTGCGCGCACGGCTGGGAGACATGACATGAGTACGCACGAACACGATTCCGATCACGACCTGCTGGCCCTGCTGCGTGCGCTGCCGAATGAGCGCGAAGTGCCCACTGATGGTTGGGCACGCCTGTCTGCCCGGCTGCCGCCGCGTGAACCGCAGGCAGCACCTGCGCCAACGGACAACGTGGTGGCCCTGCCAACGCGCTCGCGGCGCCGCTGGTGGCTGCCGGTCGGCGCTGCCCTGGCGGCCAGCCTGGCGGTCTACGCCGTGGCGCCGTGGCGTCATGCGCAGCCAGAGGTACCGGTACCTTCAGCGCTGCAGCTGCAGGCGGCGGCGATGACCGAGCAGTACCAGCAGGCCGTGGCCTCGCTGCCCGATGGGCGCGCGCCGGAATGGCAGCCGGCCCTGCACGAACTGGATGATAGCGCGGCGCAGATCCGTGCCGCACTGGCGCAGGACCCGCGCGCGCCGCACCTGCTTGGCCAGCTCAAGCGCACCTATGCACTGCGGCTGGAACTGACCCGGCAGGCGGCCTATGCCGCCGAGTCCGGCCTGACGACCTGAGGAGACCCCCATGACCCGAACCCTGATTTCCTGCTGTGTTGCACTGCTGCTGGCCCCTGCCGTGGCGCTGGCCGACACCCGCATCGACGAGCGCCACACCTTGGCTGCGGGCGGTCGCATCGAACTGAGCAACGTGGCCGGCAAGGTGACCGTGCGTGGCTGGGACCGCAATGATGTGCAACTCACCGGCACGCTCAGCGATGGCCTGCAGCTGCGCCAGGAAAAGAGCGCCAACCGGGTGCGCTGGGAGATTGAATACCCGCGCCGCAGCAACAATGGTGGCGCGACGCTGGTGCTGAACGTGCCGCGCTCGGTGGAACTGCTGTTGAGCACGGTCAGCGCCAGCCAGGACATCAGTGGCATCGATGTGCGACGGCTGCAGGCCGACACGGTCAGCGGCAGCCTGAGCGCGGCTGGCCGCAGTGGCGACAGCAAGCTCAACACGGTCAGTGGCAGCGTCAGCGCACGCCTGCAGACGCCGAAGCTGGATGTGAACACGGTCAGTGGCCGGATCCAGGCCGGCGGCGGCGTGTCCGGTGATATCGGTGCGCAGACGGTGTCCGGCCGGGTCGAGGTCGACGCCGGGCGCGTGCAGCGGCTGGCGGTGGAGACCGTCTCAGGCAGCATCGACCTGGCAGCAGCCGGGTTGGCGCCCGGTGGCCGCATCAATGTTGAATCGGTCAGTGCCCCGGTCACGCTGAGCCTGCCGCGCGCAGTGTCGGCACAGCTGTCGGTGAACAGCTTCAGCGGCTCGATCAACAGCGATGCCGGCCAGGTGGAGCGGCCACGCTACGGGCCGGGCAGCCACCTCGACACGCGGCTGGGCGGCGGCGACGGTGACATCCGCATCCAGTCGCATTCGGGCAGTGTGCGGGTACGCCTGGACCGCTGAGCACGGTCCGGCAGGCCGCGGCGGCAGCGCCGCCGCGGTCGGTGCTGGGTCAGCTGGCTTTCTTCAGCGCCCAGGTGGTGCCGAGGACTTCGATCTTGCCACCGGCCTTGCGGAACGCTGCCAGGTCCGAAGCGATCGAATCGCTGCTGACCACGGTGCTGGCGGCCGCGCCCTTGCGTTCGCTGCGGATGCTGTTGCTGGCCTTCGCGGGGGTCTTTGCCTTGCGGGGCATGGTTGCTCCTGTCAGGTGGAAGGGGAGGAAAGCGACCAGGCATCAGCCTGGCGCAGGTAGTCCTGCCGCTCGCGGCGGCAGTCATCGCCGCCCATCGAAAACTGGCGGCAGATCGCCGGGCGCTGCGAATAGATCGTGCAGCGCAGGTGATAGGGATCGATCGCCGCGCACCAGCCTTCCTCGTTGCGCGCCATCACGGCACGGCCGTGGGAGTCGCGTGACAGGAACTGGCCAGGCACGTGGTCGCCGGGCTGCAGCAGCACGGGCAGCCGACAACAGACCGCGTCACAACGGCGGCAGTCGATGGGTGCAGGTGCTGCGTCAGGTTGTAAGGCCACAGGGGCCTGGCGGGTGCCCAAAGCGGGTCTCGATGGCGGCTCAGGTGCTGCGCGGACCATGAACGAGCCAGGAAGGCATGGCCGCTAGGCCCGCAGGCGGGCCAGGCTGCACCGTGGACACACACCGGCGTGGCCAGTGGAAGGTGCAGCGGGGTTCTAGCCGACCAAGAGTAACTTAGACCGCGTAACGTTTTGTTAATCCGGGCTGGCTGCCGCCAGTGCCAGGCCCTGGACCACGCCCAGCGAGGGCTCGCCGTGGACCATGCGGGCGCCCGGGAAGGCCTCGGCCACGGCCTGGCGCAGGTAGCCGGCGCGGGACATGCCGCCGGTCAGGAACACCGCATCCGGGTCGCCGCCAATGTCGCTGCGGACCTGGGCCAGCAGTTCCCGGATCTGTTCCAGGTAGCCGTGAGCGGCAGCGGCCAGGCCGGCGGCGCTGCTGTCGGCATGCAGGTCGCGGGCAATGTAGTCCAGCGTGCTGCGGTGCTCGCTGGCGGCACTGAGGGCGATCTTCGCGCGTTCCACATCGCGGTACAGGCGGGCGGTATTGCCGGTGTCCTGCAGGGCCTGCAGGCGCGCGCGCCACGGATCTTCGACGTGATCGTATTTGTGCTGGCGGAAGTCACGCTGGCGGGTCATGTCCTGCACCGTGGCCGCTTCCACGTAGTGGTGGGCGGGCACGCGGGTGATGCCGCGGCCGAACAGCGGCATGTAGCTGGACAGGCTCAGCGCCAGGTCGATGTCGGTACCGCCGCGGGCAATACCCCACGCGCGGTGGATGCGTGGCGCAGCATCGCCGCCGACTTCGGCATGCGCGATGTCAGTGGTACCGCCACCGATGTCGACGATCACCGCCTGGTGCCGCTCGCGGCTTTCGGCGTGGTAATGCATGGCCGCCGCGGCCGGTTCCTCGAGGAAATCGATCTGGTCGAAGCCGGCCTGGGTGGCGGCCTCGCGCAGGATGTCCAGCGCCTGGTCGTTGCCGGCCGCGCCGATCGAGCTGCGGAACTGCACCGGGCGGCCGAGCAGGGCGGCACGCAGCGGCTGGCCGAGCTGGGCGCTGGCAGTCAGGCGGATGTGCTCGAGGATGTGCGCGGCGATGCCGGTGATGGTCTGCTTGGCGCGCGGGTGCAGGTTGTAGCCGAGCATCGACTTCGGGCTCTGCACCAGGTTGCCTTCGTGTTCCTCGAAATAGGCTTCCAGCGCGTCATCGCCATAGACCGCGTTCTGCAGCAGGTCGCTGGCGCTGCGTTCCTTGCCGGCGCGCGCTTCCATCCACTCCCGTCGCAGTGCGCGCAGGGCTTCGCGGCGCAGTGCCTGTGGCGTGCGTTCCTGGCCGGCGGCGCGGGCCGCGCGCGCAGCGCTGTCGATCATCTGCTGCAGCTGGTGTTCCTGCCCATCATCGAGCTGGAAGTCATCCGGGTCGGGCACCACGCCGGGGAAGTACACGCTGGTGCGGAACTGTTCGGCGTCGCCGAAGCGGATCGGCAGCAGCTTTCCCTCATGCACGATGGCGGCGGCGGAGTTGCTGGTACCGAAGTCGATGCCGAGGCGCATGGGAAGTTCCGGGGTCGATCAGGGGCCGCGCACTCTGCTGCAGTTCGCCGCCGACTGCAAGTTCCGGGGGCGTGCCGTTGTGTGTCGGGCCAGGTGCGCAGCCCGGGGCCTGCCTGGAAAAGGGGCAGGGAAGCCAGGCGGTTACAATGGCGGCTGTTGATTCACTTTGAGGTACTTGCTGATGTCTTCTGCCCCCGCCTGCCCGCAGTGCACCCTGGAAAACACCTACGCCGATGGTGCGCTCTGGATCTGCGCCGACTGCGGCTTCGAATGGACCCCCGAAGAAAGCGCGGGCTCCACCCTGGTCGTTCGTGACAGCAACGGCAATACCCTGCAGGCCGGCGACACGGTCACCGTAATCAAGGACCTGAAAGTGAAAGGCTCCTCGATCCCGCTCAAGCAGGGCACCGTGATCCGCAACATCCGCCTGGTCGAAGATGATGCCGAGCACATCGAAGGCAACTCGGACAAGATCAAGGGCCTGGTCCTGAAGACCTGCTTCCTCAAGAAGGCCTGATCGCCTTCAGCGCCTGGCCTGCTGCTGCGCGCGCCAGCGGGCCAGGCTGTCCAGCTTGGCCTGGTAGCGCGCCTGCTCCGGCGCGCCCCCCAGTTCCCGTGCACGCAGCAGTTCACGATCGGCGCGCTTGAGCTGGCCAGCCAGGAAATAGGCGCGTGCCAGCCCGAAGTGGAACTGATGCGCGGTGTCGTACAGGCGCACGGCCTGCCGGTAATGGCGGATCGCCTCGTCCAGTTGGCCAGCGCGTTCGGCCTTGGCGCCGAACATGTACTGCGCGAACGGGTCTTCGCGCTGCACCGACTTCAGCCGGCGCTCAAGTGACTGCGCCTGTGCGGTCAAGCTCAGGCTGCGGAACAGCGCGGAGGCATTGGTTAGTGCGGCATCCTGGCGGCCGTCCAGCTGCAGCGATCGGTCCAGCGCCTGCCGCGCCGCCTCGGTGTTGCCTTCGCGGTGGGCGAGTACGCCGAGGTTGTTCCACACCGGAGCGAACCCGCTGTCCTGGGCCAGGGACGCGTCGAAGAACGCACGCGCGCCGCCGAAGTCACCGTCGGCGAGGCGCTCCGCACCCCGGTTGTTGTAGAAATGCGCCAATGCCCGCGCACGGCTGACCGGAACCGGCCCACGGCGGTCATAGAGCACGTTGCGATCCAGATCGACGGTACCGAAACGCCCGCCGACGTCGACACCGGCGTTGACGTGGCCGACGCTGTAGACCACGCCCGCGTCCTGGTCCTGGTACCAGGACACTACCTGCCCCACTTCCTGCACGCGCGCCTGGATGCCCGCCTCCCGCGCAAGCGTCACGAACAGCAGGGTGAAGGCCAGGCAGTTGGCGCGGCGGTGCTGCCAGATATCGCTGACGGTGTAGGTCGCATTGGCGTCGTACTGCAGGTCCAGCCCGTGCTGGCCGAAGATCATCTCCACGAGCGCCTGCAACCGCTGGTCGCGGGAGTAGCTGCGCTGGATCACCTGCTTCTGGAGCATCGCACGCAGGTCTGCGGGAATGGCGAACACTTCTTCCGGGGTCGGCACGCGTACGGCTGACACGGTGATGGTCGGGGTCGTCACCACATCGGCGGGCGGTGCCTGGCCTGCGCCGAAGGCAGGAGCACAGAAGGCCAGCAGCGAAAGGGTGAGGCAATGGGCGGCAGAACGGTACATGACGGTTCCCGGCAGCGGCGGGCGCTCCCGCCTGTGGCGAGTGTATTCCCATGGATGTCAGGCTGCAGCGACCGTTGGTCGGCGCCGCGGTCATCCACAACCGATGTGGACCAGCGCTCGACAAAGCTGTGGACAACTGGCTCCGGGCCCCGCCCGGCAAGCGTTGTGAGTGCGTGGTGAAAAAACCGCCAGCTTGCCCGGCGCCGGCACAGGCGGGATGATCCGGGCATGGACTTCTCACCGCTGACGCTTGCCCCGGCGCAGTGGCAGGCGCTGCAGGACAGCTATGCAACGCCGCCACGGGCCTACCACCACTTCGGCCATGTACGCGCCGTGCTGCAGCACTGCCAGGAGGTGGCCGACGGCCCTGGCTGGACGCAGCCGGCCGAGATCTATCTGGCCGTGCTCTACCACGATGCGATCTACCACGCGGGGCGCAAGGACAACGAGGCCCGTTCGGCGCAGCTGGCCCTGCAGGCGATCGCACAGGCACCGGAGCTGGCCGCAGTGGATGCCGCACGCGTCGAGCAGTTGATCCTGCTGACCGCCCGCCATGGTGAGCTGGGTCCGCAGGATGTGGATGCCGAGGCGGCGCTGTTCCTGGACTGCGACATGGCGATCCTGGCCGCGCCGGAGCCGGTGTTTGCCGCCTATGACCGTGGCGTGGCCGACGAATACAAGGGCGTGGTGCCGGGCTTCCTGTACCGCGCCGGCCGCCGTCGGTTCCTGCAGGGCCTGCTGCGGGCGCCGCGGATTTTCCTCAGTGACTTCTTCCACCAACGGCTGGATGCGGCCGCTCGGGAGAACCTGCGCCGACAGCTGGCCCGCTGAGCCAGCCCGGTACACTGGGGCCTGCTTCCACTGATCGTCGCTTCCGACCGTGTCCGTCCCTGATCCCGATCCACGCCCGCTACCACCGGAAGAACCCGGTCCCAACGAATGCTGCGGCAGCGGCTGCCCGCTGTGCGTGCTGGACCTGTACTCCGAGGAGCTGCAGCGTTACCGCAAGGCGTTGGCCGAATGGAAGATGCGGCATCCTGAGGACGCAGCATGAGCCGTGCGCGTCCGGTGGCGGTGCTGGCACTGGTGGCGCTGCTGCTGTTCGTGGCAACCGCGCTGTGGACCCAGGTTGCGCGCAGTGATCTGGACTGGGTGCGGGCGACGTTGAGCCTGTATCTGCACGGGCCGTGGGGGCTGGCGTTGCGCGCTGCCTACTGCGTGCTGGCGCTGGCCATTGCGGCGCTCGGCGTTGCGCTGTATCGCGGCAGCATCGGCCCACGGCGCAGTGCGGCCGCACCGCTGTTGTTCACGGTTTCCGCCCTGGGCCTGGCGACGGTGGCGATCGGCGACAGTTGGCTGCCTGAAGCGACCCCGTTGCTGGCGCCGTTCATCCACGGGCTTGCAGCCAACACGGCGTTCCTGTGTGCCTGCGTCGGCATGCTGCTGCAGGCGTGGTACCTGCGCCGGGAACCGGGTTGGCAGCCCGCCGCTGAACTGCTCTGGGGCTGGGCATGGCTGGCCTTCGTGCTGCTGTGGCTGCACGTGCTGTGGCGCGCTGGGCCACCGCGCGGGCTCGGACAGAAAGTGGTGATCGCAGTGATCGTCGGCTGGCTTCTGTACCTGGCGACGGCCCTGTACCGTCGCAGCCGCCAGGCCGCGGCCGACTGAATCCCTAACGGCCTGCGCCGGTACGTGCCGTGCACGCGGCGGCGGCGTATCGTGTGCGCATTCGATCGGGGATGCGACATGAAGCGTGCAGGGCTGGGCAGGGCAATGGGTGTGGTATTGGCGCTGGCCACGCTGCCGGCAACGGCGGCGGTGACCCCGCAGCAGTTCAGCCATGGGCGGTTCGAGCAGATTCCGGTGCACATGCCGGCCGGCACGCCGCAACGGGTGGTGATCTGGTTCCACGAACCCACTGCCGGCGGTGACACCAGCCGCCTGCCGATCGAGGCCCTGCGTGCCGACGGCGCGCTGGTGGCGGCAGTGGACATTGCGCATCTGCGCGGTGTGCTCAAGCGCGAGGGTGACCCGACCTGTTCGTTCGGTTCCGGTGACGTCGAGAATTTCTCGCGCTGGCTGCAGGCTTCGCTGCATCTGCCCGGCTACCACCTGCCGCTGGTCGGCGGTGATGGCGAAGGTGCCGAAATGGCCTACGCGCTGGCAGCGCAGGCCGACACCCAGGTTTTCGCCGGTGTGCTGACCACCGGCTTCTGCCCGGACCACAGCCACCAGCGCATGGTCTGCGGCGATGGCGTGAAGCGCGACAGGCTGCAGCCGGCCGAACTGAATTTTCCGTGGTTGAGTGCGGGAGGTGACAACGGCTGCAGGGCGGGCCAGGCCAGCCGGTTCGTACAGCAGGTGGCCATGGCGCGTGAGTTCAAGCGCACTGCGCGCGGTGATGCATCACCGGGCCTGGTGGCGGCGGCGCGGGTGATTGGCGCGCAGGCTGGCGTCAGCCTGGCACCGCCGCCTGCTGCACTGAAGGACCTGCCGGTGGTGGAAATGCCGGCGGCCACCAGCGGCGATACGCTGGCGGTGTTCGTCTCCGGTGACGGTGGCTGGGCGGGCCTGGACAAGAACGTGGCGTCGTCACTCAACGCGCATGGCGTGGCGGTGGTGGGCATCGACTCGCTGCGCTACTTCTGGAGCCAGCGCACACCGAAGGGCTTTGCCGGCGACCTGCAGAAGATCATCGACCACTACCGCCAGCAGTGGCACCGAGACAAGGTGATGCTGATTGGTTTCTCGCAGGGTGCCGATGTGTTGCCTGCCACCATCAACCAGCTCGATGCCGGTACCCGTGAGGGGCTGGAGCGCATCGTGCTGCTATCGGTGGGCAGGAAGGCCGACTTCGAATTCCATGTCAGCAACTGGCTGGGCGGTGGCGGCGATGGCTTGCCGATCGCCCCGGAAGTGGCCAGGCTGCCGGCAGAAAAAACGCTGTGCGTGTTCGGCGACAAGGATGAGGACGCATTGTGCCCGGACCTGCCGGCCAATGACGGGGTGAGGAAGGTGAAGCTGCCGGGTGATCACCATTTCGGGGGGGACTACGATCGCTTGGCCGAAGTGATCCTCAAGGGCGGTATGTAGCGCTTGGCAGGCGCCGACCTTGGTCGGCGCTGGGGTTGCATGTCGACCAAGGTCGACACCTACCGAGCAGCGGGTAGCGTCGAGCCATGCCCGACGCATCGCGGCTTCAGTTCCGCCGCGGATCCAGCGAGATCAGGCGCGTGGCATCCAGCAGCGCGGCCGGCAGATGCATGCCGCCGGGCGCCGCGAGATAGCGTGGCCGCCACTGCGGATCGAACTTCGACTTGAAGCGGCGCAGGCCACTGAAGCCATAGAAGCGTTCGCCATGCCTCGCCAGCAGGCCGGCCAGGCGGTTCCAGCGACCGGCCAGCCGATGCTGGGCCAGCCCGGACAACGGCGCCATGCCCAGCGAGAACCGCGCATAGCCCTGCGCGCGGCCCCACAGGAACAATTCGATGAAGAGAAAGTCCATCGTCCCCTTCGGCGCTTCGTTGACGTGGCGCATGAGGTCCACCGACAGCTCGGCACCGGCCGGTGCCTGCCACAGGTTGGCGAATGCCACGATCTGGCCCTCGGCTTCGACCAGTGCCACCGGGAAGCGCACCAGGTAATCCGGGTCGTAGCTGCCCAGCGAAAAGCCCTTCTCATCGCCGGCCTTGTCCTCCAGCCATGCGTTGGAGATCGCATGCAGACGTGGCAGCAGGCCGGGAACCTCCTCCTCCGGTGCCACGCGGAACGACAGGCCGCCGCGCCTGCCGCGGTTCCAGGCCTGGCGCAGATCGGCGCGTTCGCGGCCTTCCAGCCCGAAATCGTGCAGCGGCACGATCGCTTCCTCGCCCAGCTTGACCAGGCCCAGGCCGAGGTCGAGATAGGTCTGCCAGTAGGTCTCGCCCACCTGGTAGAACACCGGGCGCAGGCCGAGCCGGTCGGCTTCTTCGCGGAAGCGCCAGATGAGTGCACGGGCCACGTCCGGCGGGCCGACCGGATCACCCATCGCGATCAGCGAACCGCCATAGCGCTGCATCATCACGAAGCCCTGTTTCGCATCATCGCGCAGCACCGCCTTGTCGGCGGTCAGTACCAGGCACGCCTGGGTATCGGTGGCCCCGGCCAGCACCGGTGCCAGCGACTGCAACGTGGCCTCGTCAGCGGCCGGCAGCGGGCTGCGCGTACTGTGCAGCAGGCGGGCCAGGCCGAACATCACCAGCGCGATCGCCACCACCAGCAACGCACGCAGCGCGCGCGGTGCGTTGCCGGACAACGCGAACTGCCACCACAGCTCGTTCTGGTATTCGACATGGCTGTAGGTGAAGAACAGCAGCCAGGTGACCGCGACCAGCACCAGACCCAGATTGCGCAGCCACGGCCACGACCAGGCTTCATCCAGCAGCGCGCCCTGGCGGTAGAACTCGCGGCGTGCAGCCCACAAGGCCATCGCCACCAGCACCGCCGAGACGGCGATCAATGGTTGCCCGCCGCGCAGCCACAGCGGCAACGGGGTGACAACGCACACCGCCATCGCCAGCATCCACGCGGCGTGGCTGCGCCGGGCCAGGCCCTGGCCGATCAGCAGCAGCGCGACGCCACTGAGGCTGCCGATCAGGTGTGAGGTTTCCAGGATCGGCAGCGAGGCGTTCACCAGGTGACGGCGTGGCGTCGGCAGCGTGCCGTCGATGACCAGCGCGGCGCCGATGCTGAACACCGCCAGCGCGATGATCTGCGGCAGCCACGGGCGCAGCGCGTTCCAGCCGGCACGGGTTGCCCCTGCGCTGGCCTGCAGCGGCTGACGCAGGGCCGGCGCAAGGGCGAGCAGGGTGGCCAGCACCAGCGGCAGCACGTAGTAGGTGACGCGGTAGATCAGCGCTGCCGCCAGCACCGCTGCCGGTGCCACCTGCGGCAACAGCTTCAGCAGGCTCCACTCGAACACACCCAGGCCTGCGGGCACGGTGGAGACCAGGCCGGCCAGCACTGCCACCAGGTAGAGGCCGACGAAGCCCGGCAGGCCGGTTGGCGTGGAGTCCGGCAGCAGCACGTAGAACGCGGCACTGGCCAGCACCAACTCGGTGACGCTGAGTACGGTGACACCGATCATGGTGCGGCGGTCGGGCAGCCACAAGGCATGGCCGAACACGCTGAACTGCCGTCCATCGCGGCCGACCAGCAGCACGGTGCCGAGATAGGCGAGCAGGGCAACGATGCCGACGATGCGCACGGCATCGGGATTCAATGGCAATGCCAACGCTGCCGCGGCGGGTTCCATGCATAGGGCCACGCTGATCAACAGCCATGCACCGAATACGAAACCGAGCGTGCTCATCAGCACCACCTGGCCAATCTGCGCCAGGTCCAGGCCGGCGCTGCGGTAGCCGCGCAGGCGTACCGCGCCACCGGTCAACGCGGCAAAGCCCACGGTCTGGCCCAACGTGTGCGCAAGGAACGCGGTGATGCCGACGCGCGCGGGGTGCACGCGGATGCCGCTGCGACGCAGGCCGATGGCATCGAAGCCGATCAGGCAGGCGTAACTGGCCAGGCCGAGTACCACGGTGAGCGCGATCTGCGTGCCGCTGAGCTGCCGGAACGCCTGGCGGATCGCACGATAGCCGTGCTCGTCGAACTCATTCGCCAGGCCGTGCAGGGCCAGGGCGAGGATCAGCAGCGGGATGACGATGGTGGCAACCCGCTTCCAGGTTGGCGTGGAAGGGGCAGTGGTGGAATCGACGGGGGCGGTCATCGGCGCAAGGGTGCGGCAGGAGGGGCGAGGGCGGTGTCAACGCGGGCGTGGCGCATCGTGCGCCTGTCATCGTCATTTGACCAGTGGGACCGTCGGAGCCCGGTAATGACGTATCGCGGAGGGCACCCGTGCACCCACCGTCGACCGGTTTGGAGGACAATGCAGGCCTGATCAACCGCAGGAGCCACGCCCATGATGGAGCGTTACGACGTCGGACCGCGCATGTCCGAAATGACCGTATACAACAAGGTCGCCTACCTCTCCGGCCAGATTCCGGAGGACACCAGCCAGGACATCACCGGCCAGACCCGGCAGGTGCTGGCGGAGATCGACAAGCTGCTGGCGCTGGTCGCCAGTGACCGCCAGCACGTGCTGCGTGCGGAGATCTTCCTGGCCGACATGGCCGACTTCGACGGCATGAACAAGGCATGGGACGAATGGGTGGTTGAAGGCGCGACCCCGGCACGTGCCACGGTCGAGGCCAAGCTGGCCCACGCCGACTGGAAGGTCGAGATCGTGGTGACGGCGGCAGTACCGTAACGGCAGGCAAGGTCACCTCCCACCAGGGAGGGGGTAGAGTCGACTGTTGGCCGACTATCGCGCGCAGCGCGCGGTTTTGCGCCGCCGGAACGAAGAGCAGTCGACTCTACCCCGCCGCTCCACTGCCGGTTGGTCCGGTGGCTACGCTGGCACCAGCTCGATGCAGTCCACCGGGCATGGCGGGATGCACAGCTCGCAGCCGGTGCACAGGTCGGCGATGACCGTGTGCATGTACTTGGCGCCACCGACGATGGCATCCACCGGGCAGGCCTGGATGCATTTGGTACAGCCGATGCAGTCGGCTTCCACGATCACCGCTACCTGCGGTGCCTTGTGCTGGCCGCGCGAACGATCAAATGGAATCGCCGGCACGCCCAGTACCTGCGCCAGCGCACGCGCACCGGCATCTCCGCCCGGCGGGCAGCGGTCCACGCCCGCGTCGCCGCGCGCCATGGCCTGAGCATACGGGCGGCAGCCGTCGTAGCCGCATTGCCCGCATTGGGTCTGCGGCAGCAGGCGGTCGAGGCGTTCGGTCAGGGGCGGAATCAGGCTCATGCGTGGCGAAGGCTGCGCGTTGGGGTCATTTCAGGGGTTTGCCACGGAACCAGCGCTCGTGGGCCAGGGCCAGCATCGGCTTGTCTTCGGAACTGTCACCGTAGGCATGGATGCGCACGTAGCGCGACAGATCGAACCGGCGTCGAATGTGCTCGGCCTTGCGCGGGCCGCAGTCGCCGCCGACGTAACGGCCGGTCAGACGTCCGTCCCGGCTCTCCAGCCGGTTGCAGATCAGCTGCAGGCCCAGCTGCTCGCACCATGGCCGCAGGTACAGGTCCAGCGAACCGGACACGATCACCACGGTGTGCTGCTGTTCCTTGTGCCAGCGGATCTGCTCCAGCATTTCCGGGCGTACCACGTCGGGCAGGAACTCACGCGAGAAGCCGGCCGCCAGCGTGGCGATGTCATCGCTGTGGCGGTCACTGAAGGTCAAACGGGTGACGCGTGCGCGGATGCGTTCGGCCGAGATCAGTTTCAGCCTGTACGCGGCCAGCCACGGGCCGACCTTCCACCACGCCTGCGCCAGCTGTTCGGCGGTGGCCACGCGGCGCAGGAAGCGGCCATAGGTATCGCAGGTGGTCACCGTGTGGTCGAAGTCGAACAGCGCCAGTTCCATTCCGTTGCCTCCCATCGCGTGCCCCGTGGCCGGTGCTGCCGGCGGGCGTGGCCACAACCACGCCCGCTGCAGGCATCAGCGCACCGGCATGCCCGGCTGCGCGCCGCTGTCGGCGTCCAGCAGCGCCAGCGCGCCACCGTCGAAACCGGCCGACAGGATCATGCCTTCGCTCAGGCCGAAGCGCATCTTGCGCGGGGCCAGGTTGGCGATGAACACCACGTTGCGGCCCACCAGCTGCTCCGGCTCGCCGTAGCTGCCACGAATGCCGGAGAAGATCTGGCGCTTGCCCAGTTCACCTGCGTCCAGTTCGAAGCGCAGCAGCTTGTCCGAGCCTTCCACGAACTCGCACACCAGCACCTTGCCGATGCGCAGGTCGAGCTTGGCGAAATCGTCGATGCCAATGTAGGCCGGAGCATCGGCGCTTTTTGCTTCGTCCTTGGCCGGGGCGGCCGACTTGACCGCTTCGGTCTTGGCGGCGGCAGCGGCCGGCTGCAGGGTGTCCTTGGAGGCGTCGATCATGGCGTCAATCTTCTTCGGGTCGATACGGGTGAACAGCGGGGTGTAGTCGGCGATGCGGTGATCCAGCAGCGGCTGCGCCAGCTCGGTCCAGTCGTTCACCGGCGCGGTCAGGAAGGCCTCGGCCTGCGCGGCGGTGGCCGGCAGCACCGGCTTCAGTGCGGTGACGAGCACGCGGAACAGGTTCAGGCCCTGGCTGCACACGGCCTGCAGCTGCGCGTCGGCGCCTTCCTGCTTGGCGATGACCCATGGCTTGACGTCGTCGATGTAGCGGTTGGCTTCGTCGGCCAGGGCCATGGTCAGGCGGATCGCCGCAGCCGGGTCGTTGCGCTCGTAGGCTTCACGGATCGGTGCCAGGCCGTCGACGAAGCGCTGGTACTGCGCGGCATCAGGCAGCTGCGCGGCCAGCTGGCCGTCGAAGCGCTTGCTGATGAAGCCGGCGCAGCGGCTGGCCAGGTTGACGAACTTGCCCACCAGGTCGGCGTTGACGCGGGCGATGAAGTCACCCAGGTTCAGGTCGAGATCGTCGACGCCACCGCTGGACTTGGCGGCGTAGTAGTAGCGCAGTGCCTCCGGTTCCAGGCCCGCGTCGAGGAAGGTACGGGCCATCACGAAGGTGCCGCGCGACTTGCTCATCTTGGCGCCGTCCACGGTCAGGTAGCCGTTCACGTGCAGGCGCGTCGGCGCACGATGGCCGGTGCCATGCAGCACGGCCGGCCAGAACAGGCCGTGGAAATTGACGATGTCCTTACCGATGAAGTGGTGCAGCTCGGTGGCGGTACCGGCGCGCAGATGCGCGTCGAAGTCCTCGCCGATCCTGCCGCACAGGGTCTGGAAGCTGGACAGGTAGCCGATCGGCGCGTCCAGCCAGACGTAGAAGTACTTGCCCGGCTGGCCGGGAATCTGGAATCCGAAATACGGTGCATCGCGCGAGATGTCCCACGCGCGCAGGCCACCTTCGGCATTGAGCCACTCACCGAGCTTGGCCTTCACCCCCGGCAGGGCGACGTCGCCGGCCAGCCATTCGCGCAGGAACGCGTCGAAGTGGCCCACCTCGAAGAAGAAGTGCTCCGAATCGCGCATTTCCGGCGTGGCACCGGAGATGACCGAACGCGGTTCCTTCAGGTCGGTCGGCGCATAGGTAGCGCCGCACACTTCGCAGTTGTCGCCGTACTGGTCGGGGCTGCCGCAGTTCGGGCAGATGCCCTTGACGTAGCGGTCGGGCAGGAACATGCCCTTGGCCGGGTCGTAGAACTGCGCCACCGAACGGCGGCTGATGTGGCCGGCCGCTTCCAGCTTCAGGTAGAACTGCTCGGTCAGCGCCTTGTTGGCCGCCGAATTGGTCGAGTCGTAGTGGTCGAAGGCCACGCCGAAGGCGGCGAAGTCACGTTCGTGGCTGGCCTGGATGTTGGCGATGAAGGTTTCCGGGGTGACCCCGGCCTTTTCCGCGGCCAGCATGATCGGCGTGCCATGGGTATCGTCGGCGCAGACGAACCAGGCCTTGCCGCCACTCATTCGCCGCGCACGCACCCAGATGTCGGCCTGGATGTAGCCGACCAGGTGGCCCAGGTGCAGCGGGCCGTTGGCGTAGGGCAGGGCGGTGGTGACGAGCGCGGTACGGGTCATGGTCGCGGGGTGAAGCCGAGGGGAACCGCAGAGTATCGCATGCCCGCAACGAGGTGACCCGGCCGGGGCCGGGTCACCGGGATGAAGTGAGGCCAGGGGCGCTTATTCGCGCTGCCAGGTCTGCGCGCGGCAGATGAAGGCGATGCAGCCGGACACGTCCAGCCGGGTGCCGCCGGGCTGCAGTTCCATCTTCGACTTGTAGGTCTTGCCGTTGGCCGGGTCGAGGATGGTGCCGCCGGACCACTTGTTGGCGCCGTCGGCCTTCAGGTTCCAGAGGATGGTCATGCCCTTGACCGGCTTGTTCCTGTTGGCGCCTTCACAGCCGTCACAGACCGGGTTCGGGCCCTTGTCCGAGTGCAGGATGTCGACCACCTTGCCGGTCAGGGTGCCGTTGGCGGCCTGGGTGATCTCGACGATCGACTTCACCTTGCCGGTCTTGTCGTCGATGGTCTTCCAGCGGCCGGCGGCGCCATCGGCGGCCTGCGCCGAGAGCGCGGCCAGGCACAGCGGCAATGCCAGCAGCAGGGTCTTGAAGGTGTTGCGCATGGTCCCCTCCCAGGGTTCATTCCGGCACGGTGCCGGCATGGGTCGACTGTATACCCATTCGGCGGGGTATGGGGAAGAGGGGCTTTGCAGGGCTGCGCCCTGCACCTGCG
>NZ_JAOBZT010000003.1:0-113365 GCF_029839005.1 Stenotrophomonas sp. GD03958
TGGCCCGTCCGGGTCAGCGCTGCGGTTGCGGGGTAATCACCTGTGTCGGCAATCGCGCCGGCGGTGCCGGATTCGGCACCCAGATCGCGACGCCGGCGGCGCGCTTCTGCGTGGTCGGAATACCGATGCCGACGCCGCCACCCACATGCGAGCCGAACGTGCCGGCGCCCACCGACATGCCCACCGGCGAGCCACTGCTGCCCACGCCCATCAGCACCACGCCATTGGCGCCCAGCGCGGCGGCCTCGCGCTTCAGGCGTGCCACAGCGGCATCGGTCTGGCCCTGTGTGCCGAAGCCGACGGCGGACGCCGATTCCAGCTGGGCGATTTCCTGCGAACCGGCCGGAGGCGTCGAATAGATCTGCACCAGTGCCGGATCGATGGGTGCGCGGGCGCGGCCCAGCATCACCTTGGAGGTGCTGGCACAGCCGGCGGCGACCAGCAGGATGGCCGCCAACGCGGCCCAACGGATGTTCATGGCACGACCCCTGTAGGACTGGTTGCGATCATCGGCGGGCCACTCTGAATCGGCGCCAACACCCGGGCCAGGGCACGCACAGCAGCACGCTAGCACGCCGGGGGTGACAGCCCCGCCAACGGCAGTAGGCGACGGCAGCGGGAACGTCTATGGTTGGGGCAGGAACCAACTGCGGGAGAGTGGCATGGGCGTGATCAGTCTGTTGTGGGGAGTACTGGCGCTGTTGTGGATGATCCTGGCGCTGATTCCACTGCTCGGCTGGGGCAACTGGTTCCTTATCCCGTTCGCTGCGGTGGGCGCGGTCATCGCCGCGCTGGGCATCCTGTTCACCCACCCGAGCAAGCGTGGCCGGGCCTGGGCCGGCCTGGTCCTGAACGGCATCGTGGTGGTGGTGGGCATCCTCCGCCTCGGCCTGGGTGGTGGCGTCATCTGAGCCCGTGCCCGGGTGCGACAGGGCGTCGCAGGCGCACGGCCGATGGCCGGGCGGGGGCGTACAATGAATGGCTGCGCGAGCCCCCCGCGTGCCTGTGAATCCGCGCCCGGCGCGGCTGCCCCATGATCATCCGACCCCGTCCCCACGGCTGGCAACTGCTGTACATCCTGCGCGGTTCGATCGTCAAAGCGATCGCGCCCAAGGTGCTGGCCATCCTGATCCTGTCCATCGCCGTGGCTGCGGTGGTGGAACTGGCGCCGCCGACCGGCATCGAACGCGTGTCGGTCACGCCGTTCACCCTGCTCGGCTTGGTGCTGTCGATCTTCCTCAGCTTCCGCAACAGCGCCTGCTACGAGCGCTGGTGGGAAGGCCGCAAGCTGTGGGGCCAGCTGGTCTACGAATCGCGTTCGCTGGCCCGCCAGGTGAACCTGCTGCTGGCCGATGACACCGGCCGCCGTCGCCGCATCGCCTACGTCACCACCGCGTTCGCCCACGCCCTGGCCGGGCGCCTGCGTGGGCGCATCGTGGCGCTGATGGCCCTGCCGTGGCTGGACAAGCGCCAGCGCGAACAGCTGGGCCAGCGCGAGAACGTGCCCGACGCGCTGCTGGCGATGATCGCCGCCGAACTGGCCCAGGCGCTGCGCAGCGGTGAGCTCGATCCGATCCTCTACACCCAGCTGGAAGAGCGCCTGCACGCGATGTCGTCGATCCAGGCCGGCTGCGAGCGCATCCTCACCACGCCGCTGCCGTTCGCCTACACCCTGCTGCTGCACCGCTGCGCGTGGATGTTCTGCGTGCTGCTGCCGTTCGGCCTGGCCAGTTCGCTGGGCTGGGGCACGCCGGTGCTGTCGGCGGTGCTGGCTTATGCCTTCTTCGGCCTGGACCAACTGGGCGAAGAAATGGAAGACCCCTTCGGCCTTGAGCCGAACGATCTGCCGCTGGACGCGCTGGTGCGCACGATCGAGATCGACCAGCTCGATGCGCTCGGCGAACGCCCGTTGCCCGAACCCCTGCTGCCGCAGGGCTACCTGTTGCAATAGCCACTCCTCGGAGCCTGCCATGTCCCACCCGCTGTACCGCCCGCGCCGCATGCGCCACGACGAGTTCTCGCGCCGCCTGATGCGCGAGAACACGCTGACCACCGACGACCTGATCTACCCGGTGTTCGTGCACGAACTGGCCGGCCGCACCGCAGTGCCGTCGATGCCGGGCGTGGAGCGGCTGTCGATCGAAGAACTGCTGAAGGTGGCCGAAGAGGCGCTGGAGCTGGGCATTCCGGTGATCGACCTGTTCCCGGTGATCGACCCGTCGCTGAAGTCGCTGGATGCATCGGCCGCCTGGGCCGAGGACGGCCTGGCGCAGCGTGCGATCCGCGCGCTGAAGTCGCGCTTCCCGGAGCTGGGCGTGATGACCGACGTGGCGCTGGACCCGTACACCACCCACGGCCAGGACGGCATCATCGATGACAAGGGCTACGTGCTGAACGACATCACCGTGGAAGCGCTGGTCAAGCAGTCGGTGTCGCACGCCGAAGCCGGGGTCGACATCGTCTCGCCGTCGGACATGATGGACGGCCGCATCGGCGCGATCCGTCGCGCGCTGGATGCCGACCACCACGTCAACGTGCGCATCATGGCTTACTCGGCCAAGTACGCCTCGGCGTTCTACGGTCCATTCCGTGATGCGGTGGGCAGCGCGGCCAGTCTCGGCAAGGCCGACAAGAAGACCTACCAGATGGACCCGGCAAACGGCGACGAGGCACTGCGCGAGATCGCGCTGGACCTGGAAGAAGGCGCCGACATGGTGATGGTCAAGCCGGGCATGCCGTACCTGGACCTGGTGCGCCGGGTGAAGGAGAAATTCGGCGTGCCGACCTTCGCCTACCAGGTCAGTGGCGAGTACGCGATGATGAAGGCCGCCTTCGCCAATGGCTGGCTGGACGAGCGTGCCTGCGTGCTGGAGTCGCTGCTGGGCTTCAAGCGGGCCGGCGCCGACGGCGTACTGACCTATTTCGCGCCGCAGGTGGCGCGATGGCTGCGCGAGCGCTGACAATAGCGACACGATAGACGGAGGACTGCGCGATGGCACCCGAACTGGGATGGATGCAATGGCTGATCTGGGGCACCGGAACACTGGTGTTCGGCGCCATCATCGTCGGTGTCTTCATCGCCGCCTGGCGGGCCGGCAAGCGCCCGCCGGAGCAGCTCTCCGCTGCCCGCCACGTGGCCCGAGAGCAGGCGCTGCCGGACAGCGTGCAGGCCGAGCTGGCCGCGTTGAACCAGCGCAAGGACAACGGCCAGCTGAGTGAGCTGGAGTACGAGCAGCAGCGCGCCAAGGTGTTGTCTCGCTGACGGGGCGTTTCATCCACGTGGCGTGGATCTACTGGTAGTCGCCAAACTTGGTTGGCGCTTTCACGTATGCCAACCAAGGTTGGCATCTACCAAACGGCTATCCACGCATGGCGTGGATCTACCGCGCGCACCCGGCCACCGCCGCCATCTTCGGCACCGCCAAGCGGTACACGTCCACGCCACCGGCGCGCGGCGCCTTCGCCGCGCTGCTGGCGACCAGCATCTCGCCTGGCTTGGCGTTGTCGATCACCGGCGCGCCGGTCCAGCCGCCGGTCTGGTTGAACGACAACGCCAGCGGCTGCAGCGCCGCGCCGCTCCACGCACAGCCGCTGCTCCAGACCTGCGCGGTACTGCCGCTGCCGCGGCTGAACACCACGGCACCGTCCTGGCCGAGCCAGTCGCCGTCGGTCTCGTCGTCGGCGCTGTTCAACGCGCTCAGTGCGCTGGCCGGGCCGCGCAGGCCCTGCGCATCCAGCGTCGCCACGAACAGGTCCCAGCCGGCGCCACGGCCTTGCTGGCGGGCAAACAACAGCTGCTTGCCGTCCGCGCTCAGGGCCGGGCCGCGCTCTTCCCGGCGCCCGCCGTCACCGGCCAGCGGCTGCGCCGGGCCCAGCCGGCCGTCGGCGGCCAACGCGGCGCGGTACAACGCCAGTGCGCCCTCGCGGCCGGCCGCGAACAGCAGCCAGCGGCCGTCACGGCTGAAGTAGGGATCACGGGCCTCACCGGCCACGCCTACCGGCAGGGCCTGCGCCTGCTGCCAGCGGCCGTCGACCACGCGCGCCTCCCACAGGCCCCAGCCAGCCTCACCGCGGCGGGCAAAGACGATGCGCTGGCCATCGGGACTGATCGTGGCGCGGCCCTCGTCGGCACGGGTGGAGACCACGCCCATGCCTTCGATGCCGTACTCGTTCAACGCCATCGCCACGGGGGCAGAGAGTAGACTGGCGGCAAGCACCAGCAGGGGCGGGGTGATGCGCATCATCCGGGTCCGTGCACGAAAGAGCATCAGTCTAGCCAGCTTGAGGATTCCATGACCGACCGTTACGCCGTCTTCGGACACCCCGTTGCCCACTCGAAGTCGCCGCAGATCCACGCGACGTTCGGTCGCCAGGAAGGCATCAGCATCGACTACCGTGCAATCGACCTGGCCCCTGATGCGTTCCTGGCCGGCCTGGAAGCCTTCGCCGCCGAAGGCGGTGTCGGTGCCAACGTCACCTCGCCGCACAAGGAAGCCGCGTTCTCGGTGTGCACCACCCTGACCGCGCGCGCGCGCCGCGCCGGCTCGGTCAACACGCTGCTGCGCAAGGGCGACCGCTGGCACGGCGATACCACCGATGGCATCGGCCTGGTGCGTGACCTGACCGACCGCCATGGCCTGGACCTGCGTGGCCGCCGCGTGCTGCTGATCGGCGCCGGCGGTTCCGCGCGCAGCGTCGCGCCGGCGCTGCTCGATGCCGGCATCACCGAGCTGGTGGTGGTCAACCGCACACCGGAACGCGCCGATGAACTGATCGACGCGATGGGCGAACCAGGCCGCGCGATCAGCCGCTACTGGGAAGACCTGCGTGACCTGGGTGACTTCGAGCTGATCGTCAATGCCACCTCGGCCGGCCGCGACCGCGACGTCGAGTTCAAGCTGCCGCTGTCGCTGGTCAACTCGATGACCACCGCCGTCGACCTCAACTACGGCGAGGCTGCCATCGCCTTCCTGGCCTGGGCACGCGCGTCCAACTGCCGCAATACCGTGGATGGGCTGGGCATGCTGGTCGAACAGGCCGCCGAGAGCTTCCTGCAGTGGCATGGCGTGCGCCCGCAGACCGATGAGGTCTACCAGTCGCTGCGGCAGGGCTCGGCCGTGCTGGCCGGCGAGGACTGATCGATGGACGGCGCAACCCTGCTGGTGACCGTGCTGAGCATGGTGGGCGTGCGCCTGCCGGTGCTGATCGCGCTGTGCATCGGCCTGGTCTGGGTGGTCGGCGCGCCGCGCGATGCCACCCGCACCGGCGCCCTGGCCGGCCTGCTGCTGTTGCTGCTGTCCAGTCTCGGCGGCCTGGCAGCGGGCATCCTGCCGATGTGGCTGGTCAGCAGCGGTAACTTCGGCGCCGTGTCGGGCATCGGCACCATCCTCGGCGTGCTGCACTTCGCGCTGGCAATGGTTGAAGCCATCGGCGTGGTGCTGCTGGTGTGGGCGCTGGTGCGCCTGCTGCGGCTGCGTGGCAACGTGGTGCAGTGACCTCCCGGTGACGGCCCTGGTCTGTCCCCAGTAGCGTCCGGCGTGTTCATCCGGCCGCCGGGTGTCGTCGCTGGCTTGTTCAGGCAGGCAGCGGCGGCGGTCGTGGCCGGCCATGCGACAATGACCGGCCTGATCCAGCTACGGTAGTTCCCGGCGTGACCGAAACCGTCGCCGCTCCGCGCATGCTCGATGACGCCTTGAAGGACGCGATCCGCAAGGCGTACACCACGCTGCAGGCCAATACCCCCGGCTTCTCCACCCGCCGCTCGCAGAGCCAGATGATCGGCGTGGTGTCGCGTGCGCTGTCGAAAAGTGGCGGCGTCGGCGTGGTCGAGGCGCCCACCGGCGTCGGCAAGAGCTTGGGCTACCTCACCGCAGGCGTACCGATTGCGCTGGCCACCAGGAAGAAGCTGGTGATCAGCACCGGCACCGTGGCGCTGCAATCGCAGCTGGTCGAGCGCGATATCCCGAATTTCCTCAAGGCCACCGGCCTGGAAGCAACCGTGGCGCTGGCCAAGGGCCGTACCCGCTACCTGTGCACGCGCAACGCGGCCGAGGCGCAGGGCGAGGGCTCGCAGGGCGGCATGTTCGAGGATGACGCGCCGCTGTTCGACCGGCCGCTGGCGCCGATCGAGATGGACATCGCCAAGCGCCTGACCGACGCCTTCACCAGCGGCAGCTGGGATGGCGACATCGACAACGCACCGGAGACCATCAGCCCCGGCCTGCGCAGCCGCATCACCACGCCGGCCTCGGGCTGCGCCGGGCGCCGCTGTGCCTATTCGGCGCAGTGTGCGGTGCTGCGTTCGCGCAACACCGTGCGTGATGCGCAGATCGTCGTTACCAACCACGCGCTGCTGCTGTCGGCACTGTCGATCGGCGATAGCGACAACGGCCAGCCGTTGATCGCGCCGCCGTCGGACATGCTGCTGGTGCTGGACGAAGGCCATCACATCGGCAACGTGGCGATCGACCAGGGCGCGGCCAGCCTGGCGCTGGATGAAATGGCCAAGCGCACCGGCCGCCTGCAGATCCTGATCGCCGGTGCCTACCGCGCGGTCGACAAGGACCGCCTCGGCAACCTGCTGCCGAACGAAGCGATCGAAGTGGCCAGCAACGTGGCCAAGCAGTTGCGCGCGTTCCGCGATCATGTCGAGCGCGTGTGGATGCCGGCGCCGGCCGACGAGGAGCCGATGTGGCGCGCGGCCAATGGGCGACTGCCCGAGGCCTGGCGCGAGCCGATCGAGGCGCTGGCTGACGATACCCGCAGCCTCTACAACTGGGCGCATGCCGCCACCGCGCAGGTCGCCAAGGGCAAGCCGGACGATGCCGCGCGCGAGCGCCTGCAGCGCAACCTGGGCATGGCGCTGGAAATGATCGAGCAGCAGTACAACCTGTGGCAGGCCTGGCGCCGCGAGGACAAGGACGGCGCGCCGCCGATGGCGCGCTGGGTCACCGCCACCCGCGACGGCGACCTGGTGCTGCACGGCTCGCCGGTGTCGGCCGCGCACGTGCTGCGCAAGCTGCTATGGGATGAAGTGGACTCGGTGGTGATGACCTCGGCGACGCTGACCGGCGGTGGCGATTTCCAGTCGCTGGCGATCGACAACGGCATTCCGGAAGAGGCCGAGATGGTCTCGCTGTCGTCGCCGTTCGACCTGCCCAACCAGGCCGAGCTGATCGTGCCGAAGTTTCCGGTCACCCCCGACGATCGCGAAGGCCATCCCCGCGAAGTGGCGCGCTACCTGGACACCGAGCTGGACTGGGCCAAGGGTTCGATGGTGCTGTTCACCTCGCGCTGGAAGATGGAGAAGGTGGCCGGGCTGATGCCGGCCGCGCGCCGCAAGCAGGTGCTGGTGCAGGGCGAGATGTCCAAGACCCGGCTGATCGACGAGCACCTGCGCCGCGTGGCCGCAGGCGAGGGTTCGGTGCTGTTCGGACTGAACTCGTTCGGTGAAGGCCTCGACCTGCCCGGCGAAGCCTGCACCACGGTAGTGATCACCCAGGTGCCGTTCGCGGTGCCGACCGACCCGCAGACCGCCACCCTCAGCGAGTGGTTCGAAGGGCGCGGGTTGAATGCCTTCAACCTGATCGCCATTCCGCACGCGCTGCGCACGCTGACCCAGTTCGCCGGCCGCCTGATCCGCACCTCCACCGACACCGGCCGCGTGGTCATTCTCGATTCGCGGCTGCTGACCCGCCGCTACGGCAAGCGCATCATCGACGCGCTGCCGCCGTTCAAGCGCGTGATCGGCTGAGACGGGGTCGGATCCCTTCCGAAGGAAGGGCTCTGACCCGACCACGCCCTCTGTCGCTCAATCGCCCTCCGGATTCCGGCAGGCCTGGTTGCCCATCGCATTGTGGTAATCGCGATCAAAGCAGCGCAGGAAGCCATCGAGCACGTCCAGGTTGGGCGGCCACGGCACATCCACCTTCTGCCCGCCGGCGGTCGTGAAATGATAACGCCCATCCTTCAGCGCCTTGGCAATCTGCTCCGGCGCAGGAATCGCAATCAACCTTGCTCGCGCTTTCTCCAGCGCCGCACGATCACGCTGCAGGAAGGCGATCGTGCCGTCCACGTAGGCGTTCCAGTAACCGGGGTCGGTGGCGGTGGGCTTGTAGGTGCGCTGCATCAGCGCCACCGCCTCCGGGTACTGGCCCGCCTCCGCACGCATCTGGCTTTCATGCCACAGAATCATGGTGTTGCCCGCAGCCTTGGGCAGCACAGCATAGGCGGCGAGCAGATCAGCGGCTTCACGGTGGCAGCCACGGTCGGCCAGCGTGCGCCAGCCACCTTCCAGGTCCTGATCGAACGCATCCGGTTCCATCGCCAGCATCGCTGCACGGTCGTAGCTGCAGTCGGATGCTTTGGGTGGTTCTGCTGACGTGCCCATGGCAGCGGCCAGTGCAAAGAAAAGCAACATCCTCTCAACCTCCGTGTTGATGACCTCCTGGCCACCATAACGGATCACGACGGGTAGTGCCGGCCGCTGGCCGGCAACCTCAATGATGTGGGACGCGGCGTGCAGATGCCGGCCAGCGGCCGGCACTACCGCGCAGGGATCAATCGCCGAGCAGGGCGGTGTTGCGTACGGCGCCCTTGTCGGCACTGGTGGCGAGCAGGGCGTAGGCCTTCAACGCGCTGGTGACCTTGCGCGGGCGCGGCGCACGCGGTTTCCAGCCGCGTGCATCGGCCTCGCTGTGGCGCTGGACCAGCGTGGCCTCATCCAGCAGCAGGTCGATGCGGCGGGCCGGGATGTCGATGCGGATGCGGTCACCGTCTTCCACAAGCCCGATCGCGCCGCCACTGGCCGCTTCCGGCGAAACGTGGCCGATCGACAACCCCGAGGTGCCACCGGAGAAGCGGCCATCGGTGAGCAGCGCGCACTGCTTGCCCAGTCCCTTCGACTTCAGGTAGCTGGTCGGGTACAGCATCTCCTGCATGCCCGGGCCGCCCTTCGGCCCTTCGTAGCGGATCACCACCACCTCGCCCGGCTGCACCTCGTCGGCGAGGATGCCGGCGACGGCGGCGTCCTGGCTTTCGTAGACGCGTGCGGGGCCTTCGAACACATGGATCGATTCATCCACGCCGGCGGTTTTCACCACGCAGCCATCGACGGCCAGATTGCCTCGCAGCACAGCCAGGCCACCTTCCAGCGAATACGCATGTTGCAGCGAGCGGATGCAGCCCTCGGCGCGGTCCAGGTCCAGCGCGGGCCAGCGCGTGGCCTGGCTGAAGGCCTCCTGGGTGGGAATGCCGGCTGGGCCGGCCTTGAAGAAGGTATGCAGGGTGTCGTTGTCACTGCGCACCACGTCCCAGCGTTCCAGTGCGTCGGCCAGGCTGGCGCTGTGCACGGTGGGTACCGAGGCATCGAGCAGGCCGGCGCGGTCCAGCTCGCCGAGGATGCCGAACACGCCGCCGGCGCGGTGCACGTCCTCGATGTGGTACTTCGGTGTGTTCGGCGCCACCTTGCACAGCTGCGGGACGCGTCGCGACAGCGCGTCGATGTGGGTCAGGTCGAAGTCGACCTCCGCTTCCTGCGCTGCGGCCAGCAGGTGCAGGATGGTGTTGGTGGATCCGCCCATGGCGATGTCCAGGGTCATCGCGTTGGCGAACGCGGCCTGGGTGGCGATCCCGCGCGGCAGCGCGCTCGCATCTTCGCCGCCATACCAGCGATGGCAGAGTTCGACGATCAGGCGCCCGGCACGGCGGAACAGCGCCTCACGGTCGGCGTGGGTGGCCAACGTGGTGCCGTTGCCGGGCAGTGACAGGCCCAGCGCCTCGGTCAGGCAGTTCATCGAGTTGGCGGTGAACATGCCCGAGCAGGAGCCGCAGGTAGGGCAGGCGCTGCGCTCGAACGAGGCCACCTTCTCGTCGGAGGCGCTGTCATCGGCGGCCACCACCATTGCATCGACCAGGTCCAGCTTGTGCTCGGACAGCTTGGTCTTGCCCGCTTCCATCGGCCCGCCGGACACGAACACCACCGGGATGTTCAGGCGCAGCGCGGCCATCAGCATGCCGGGGGTGATCTTGTCGCAGTTGCTGATGCACACCAGTGCGTCGGCGCAATGCGCGTTGACCATGTACTCCACGGCGTCGGCGATGATCTCGCGGCTGGGCAGCGAATACAGCATGCCGTCGTGGCCCATCGCGATGCCGTCGTCCACGGCGATGGTGTTGAATTCCTTGGCGACGCCGCCGACCTGTTCGATCTCGCGCGCGACCAGTTGGCCGAGGTCCTTCAGGTGCACGTGGCCGGGCACGAACTGGGTGAAGGAGTTGGCGATGGCGATGATCGGCTTGTGGAAGTCGCCGTCTTTCATGCCGGTGGCACGCCACAGGGCGCGGGCGCCGGCCATGTTGCGGCCGGCGGTGGAAGTGCGGGAACGGTATTCGGGCATGGCGGGCGGAACGGGCGTGCCGTACGACGTGGGGGTCAGCCGATCATGGCCAATTTTTTCGGTTGCTGCTGCAACCACCGGAGATGGTCCGGCCGGGCTGCGCCCGGCACCCGCAGAGGCAACGTCCACGTCAACGTCAAAGGCGGGCGCTCCGTGGGATGGCGGGGTGGGTCCGGTGGCAGGGGACGCCGTTAACCCGTCCATGGGGGCTTGGTCGCCGCATCCATGCGGCTCACACCCCTGCCACCGGACCCACCCGCCTTCGACGTTTCCTGCGGCTGTTGGTAGGTCTCGACCTTGGTCGACACCGGTGGATCCACGTCATGCGCGGATGATGGGGAACGACGAAAATGAAAGGCCGTTCATCTTTCGCACTTTGCCGATTCCGGTTGCTGGCCCGGATTTGGCATCATTGGGGCATTGATCCGTCGACAGGGCATGAGGCCATGAAACGTTCCCGCACCACCGCGCTGCTGCTGATGAGCGCCGCGCCGCTGCTGTTCACCGCCTGCCAGAAGGAGCCGGAGGTGAAGGTGCAGGAAGGCCTGTACACCTCGGTGGAGGCCTGCACCGAGGCCACCGGTGATCCGTCGTCGTGCCGCAATGCCTTTGCCGAAGCGCAGAAGCAGGCCGCCGATGCGGCACCGAAGTACGCCAGCAAGGAAGCCTGCGAGAAGGACTACAAGCCGGAACAGTGCGTGCAGCAGCACACCTCGGCCGGTACCTCGTTCATCGGCCCGATGATGATGGGCTTCTTCATGTCGCAGATGCTGAGCAACCGTGGCGGCCTCGCCCCGCAGGCGCCGGCGTCGTCACCGGCTTACCAGGACAAGAACGCTGGCTGGGCGCGCCCGGCACCGGGCGGCACCGGCGGCCTGAACACCGCCAGCGGCATCGGTGCCGGCAAGGCCGGCCTGGCGCCGGTCACCAGCGAGCCGAACCGTGCGGTCACTGCCAGCCGTGGTGGCTTCGGCAACACCAGCGCGCGCCGCAGCAGCAGCGGCAGCTACGGCGGCTGATCGACCCATGCAGCGTATCCGGATTGGCGAGCGTGCCCAGTGGCGGGCACGCGCGGAGGAAGCGGGTTTCCGTTTCCATACCATCGATGGCCAGCCGTACTGGGATGAACGCGCGTACTACGCGTTCACCCTGCGCCAGATCGAACAGGACATCGAAGACCCCAGCGCCGAGCTGCACCAGATGGCGATGGACCTGGTCGGTGATGTCATCGCCAGCGAGCGCCTGATGGACCAGCTGGCGATTCCGTCGCATTACCGCGACTGGATCGCCGACAGCTGGCGCCAGCGCCAGCCGCACCTCTACGGCCGCCTGGACCTGGCCTACGACGGCACCGGCCCGGCCAAGCTGTACGAGCTGAATTACGACACGCCGACCTCGCTGTTCGAGGCCAGCTTCTTCCAGTGGCAGTGGCTGGAAGACCAGCGCAACGCCGGCCGCCTGCCGCAGCATGCCGACCAGTTCAATGCGATCCATGAGGCGCTGGTCGAGCGCTTCGGCGAACTGGCCACGCAGCTGCCGCCGCCGCTGTTCTTCAGCGCGGTGGGCAGCTCCGAAGAAGACCGTGGCACTGTCGATTACCTGCGCGACTGCGCCTCGCAGGCCGGTCTGCATGGCCAGGCCATCGCCATCGAGGATATCGGCCTGTCCGAGGACGGCCGCTTCACCGCGCTGGATGATTCGGTGATCGGCACGCTGTTCAAGCTGTACCCGTTGGAAGACCTGATGGCTGAAGAGTTTGGCCGCGCGCTGCCCGGTTCCGGCGTGCAGCTGCTGGAGCCGGCCTGGAAGGCGGTGCTGAGCAACAAGGGCATCCTGCCGCTGCTGTGGCAGCGCAACGTGGGCCATCCGAACCTGCTGGAGGCTCACTTCGATGACGGCAGCACGCTGCCGTCGGGCTGGGTGCGCAAGCCGCTGTTCTCGCGCGAGGGCGCCAACATCGAGATGCACCTGGCCGATGGCAGCACCCAGCGCAGCGACGGTCCCTACGATGGCCCGGCGATCATCCAGCGCGCACATCCGCTGACCCGCTTCGAAGGCGGCTATCCGCTGATCGGCAGCTGGGTGATCGGTGACCACGCCTGCGGCATCGGCATCCGCGAGGACGACAGCGCGATCACCCGCGACAGTGCGCGCTTCGTGCCGCACGCGATCGTAGATGAGGCGCCAACGCGGATCTACGTCTGATGACGGTGCAGCGCTGGCCTGGCCGGCATGGGCGTACCACGCCCGTGCCGGGTCGGCATTTCGATGACGGGCGCAGCCTGCAGGCATTCGCGGACCGCGTCGCGGTGCGTTGCCATCGCTGCGACACCCCCGGTTGGGTTATCGCCAGCTGGAAACCCTATCGATGGACTGCGCGTTTCCGCTGCACCGGCTGCAGTTCTGCGTTGGATAGTGGTGACTGGGTCGGTGCGGTCTACATGCTGGGCCGCCAACCTTGTGGATTCTGCGGGCATCAGTGGCTGCATGTGTGTCGACCGATTCCCGTCGGCATCCCCGCGCCGGCATCCTTCCCCGCCCGATGCGCACAGTGCGGTCGCAGCACCGAGGTCGCGGTCTCGATGCGCCCACTGCGTGACGCCGAGCCTGCCGATCCGCATTTCGGTCTGCCGCTGCGCCTGGTCGAATCGACCCGCGCGGGCCTGCTGTGGGCCTACAACGCCGAACATCTGCAGGCACTGCACGAATACGCGGGCGCGACGCTGCGCGAGGGCCGCGGCCATCATCGATCCATGTTCTCGCGCCTGCCGCAGTGGATGAAGCTGGCCCGCAACCGGGTGCTGCTGCAGCGTGCGGTGGAGCGGTTGCAGCGGCGCTTGCTGCAGGGGTAGGTAGTGCCGGCCGCTGGCCGGCAGCCGAGCAAGGGCTCGGCGCTACAGACAACCCGATTCGTGTAGAGCCGAGCCCACGCTCGGCTCAGAGCAGCCCTTCGCGCTTCACCGCCAGGTAGCGCTCCACCAGCGCGCCGGGCAGGGCGTCGGCGGTCACGTCCAGCACCATCACCTTCTCGCTGCGCAGTGCCTCGTGCGCCTTCGCGCGCTGCTGCAGGTACAGCGCGGCGGCACCGGCCTGGGTGGCGTCTTCCAGGGTCTGCACGTCACCCTCCAGCGCGCCATCCAGCTCGCGCTCGCGCAGGCTGGCCACGCATACCAGGTGGCGTTGCTGCAGCAGGCGCACCGCGGCCAGCAGGTCTTCGATGTCCTCGTCGCGCACATTGCTGACCAGCATCACCAGCGCACGCCGGCGCTGGCGCAGCGATACTTCGGTGGCCGCAGCCAGGTAGTCGGTGGCCACCGCGCGCGGCTGCAGGTCGTAGCTGGCGCGCAGCAGGTGCTCGACCGTGCCCATGCCGCGCTGTGGTGCCACCCAGCGGCGTTCGCCCCCGGCAGCGTACAGGCCGGCGGCATCGCCCTGGCGCAGCGCCAGGTAGGCCACCACCAGCGAGGCATTCAAGGCATGGTCGAAGTGCGAGAGCCCGCCTTCGCTGGCCAGCATGCGCCGGCCACTGTCGAGCATCAGCAGCAACTGCTGGTTCTTCTCGTCCTGGTACTCGCGCGAGATCAGCTTGCGCGCACGTGCGGTGGCCTTCCAGTCCAGCTGGCGCAGGCTGTCGCCGATGCGGTACTCGCGCATCTGGTGAAAGTCGGTGCCTTCGCCACGGCGGCGCTTCACGTGCGCACCGACCAGCCGCGAGGCCTGGTCGGCACTGAACAATGCGAAGCGGGTGAGCGGCACGAAGTTCGGATAGACCCGCACCTCCAGCGCCGGCGGCAGCGTGCGTTGCTGCCACCACAGGCGCCACGGCGAACGCATGCGCAGGTGCACCCCCTCGAAGCGGAAGTGCCCACGCTGCAGCGGCTGCAGGTGGTAGTGCAGGGTGGACGCCGTACCGGCCTGCAGGCTCACGCGCTGCGGCAGCGCTTCCAGCGGCCAGCCGCCGGGCACCAGGTCGAACACCTGTACCGTCATCGATTGCTCGGCCTGCAGACGCAACGCCGCCTCGCGGCGCACGCCCAGCGCCAGCGCTTCGGGCAGTTCGCGCTGTACCTGCGGCGACGGACGCCGCGATTGCCGCCACAGGTCGAACAGCGCAGGCAACGCGATGGCCGCCGCGGCCAGCGCCCAGCTCCAGCGCGGCAGCAACCCGCCCAGCACCAGGCCGCCCAGGGCGGCCCAGGCCAGCAGCAGCGCCAGCAGCAGCGGGGCAGGCCTCATCGGCGCGGTGCTTCCACCTTGGCCAGCAGTGCGCCCAGCACATCGTCGGCGTCCTGGCCTTCAATCTGCAGTTCCGGGGCCAGCGCGATGCGGTGCCGCAGCGCCGGGCGGGCGATGTCGCGCACGTCGTCCGGCGTGACGAAGTCGCGGCCGGCCAGCACCGCCTGTGCGCGCGAGGCACGCACCAGCGCGATGCTGCCGCGCGGACCGGCGCCGACGGCGATGCCCGGCCACTGCCGGGTGGCGGCGACGATGCGCACCGCGTAGTCGATCACCTCGTCATCGACGGTGATCGCCGCAGTGGCACGCTGCAGTTCCAGCAGCTCGCCGGCACCGAGCACACGCGGCACCTGGCTCAGGTCGAAATCGCTGGCAGCGCGGCCGCTGGTGATCGCGGTCACCATGCGCTTCTCGTCCTCCAGCTGGGGGTAGTCGATCAGCACCTTCAGCAGGAAGCGGTCCAGCTGTGCTTCCGGCAGCGGGTAGGTGCCTTCCTGCTCCAGCGGGTTCTGCGTGGCCAGCGCCATGAACGGCGGCGCCAGGGTGAAGGCCTTGCCCTCAATGGTCACCTGGCCTTCCTGCATTACTTCCAGCAGGGCCGACTGGGTCTTGGCCGGGGCACGGTTGATCTCGTCGGCCAGCAGCAGGTTGGTGAACACCGGGCCGCGACGGATCTTGAAGCTCTCGCTCTTCGGGTCGTACACCGCGTGGCCGCTGACGTCGCTGGGCATCAGGTCGGGGGTGAACTGCACGCGCCCGTAGTCCAGCTCCAGGGCCTGTGCCAGTGCACGCACCAGCAGGGTCTTGCCCAGCCCGGGCACGCCCTCGATCAGCACGTGGCCACCGGCCAGCAGCGCCACCAGGATCTGGTCCAGTACATCGGCCTGGCCGATGAAGGCGTGTCCAACGGCGGTGCGGATGGCATCGACGCGTTCGATCAGGCGGGCGTTGGCGGCCGCCGGCAGCTCGGGGACTTCGGTCATAGCAGGGATCTCATCTGGAGCAGCAAGCGGATACGCTCGCGCAGGGCGGAGGAATCGTGCGGCGGAGGTGGCGTCAGTGCGGCGGCAACACGGCCTTGCGGCCACTTCAGCAGTTCGGCGATGGCCTGTTCGCGTGGCGCACCATCCAGTGCGGCAGCCACCGGTGCGCGCAGGCGCAGGCGGTGCAGGAACAGGGCGAGAACGGCCTCGTACAGGCGCGTACCGTGGCCGAAACGCAGCAGCAATTCACCACTGGCGTGCACGTGTTCCAGCAGCGAACGGCGTTCCAGTACCGGTGACGGCAGCAGGCTGCCGAAGCGTTGCGAGCGGGCCCACAACCAGCCCAGCAGGGCCAGCAGCAGCGGCGCCCACAGCGGCCAGCCCTGGTAGAACATGCGCGACCACAGCGACGGTGAGCGGCTGGCATAGATCAGCCAGACCGCACCCTTGCCGTAGTTCGGATCGAGCAGATAGCGGGTCAGGTCGCGGTGAGCCTTGTCGTGCAGGCCATCGCTGGCACCGCCGGCGGCCGCGGCCAGGCGCGCGGCAGCCGAGTCGACATCACCGCGCAGGAACTCCATGTCCGCCAGCACGCTCACTTTGCCCTGGCCATGGCGCAGGCGCGCGAACACCAGGTCACGGTCACCGCCCCAGCGGCGTTCGGCCTGCGCATTGGCGGCAAAACCCAGGGTGAAGCGGCGGCCAGCACAGAATTCAACGTGGCCAGGATCGTCGTCGACATGGAACGGCTGGCAATCGCTGCGCTGGAACAGGCTGTCCACGCCCAGCCGGTCCAGCAGCGGGCCCTGCGTGCTGCCGGCATCGTCCTCGACCGGCGGCGGTGTACGTACAAGCAGGTGGCCGCCACGGTCGACCCAGTCCAGCAGCGCGCTGGCAACGGGCGCCGGCAGTTCGCTGCTGTCCTGCAGCACCACCACCGTGTCGTGCGGACCCAGCGCCATCTGCTGCAGGTCCAGCCGCGGCCGCGAGTGCACGGCGATGCCATCAGCGCGCAGGGCCTGGCCGAGCACGTACAGCGGGTTGTAGGCCGCCTCGCCCCGTGGCGGCAGCCGGATGGTCTCGGTTACCCGCTCGTGCGTGCGCAGGTAGAGGATCGCCAGCGGTACGCCGAGCAGCACCAATGCACCGAGCAGCAGCGACCAGGACAGGCGCGGACTCATGCCTGCCACCCGTACTGCTGGCGCAGGGCATCGGCCATCGCATCGAAATCGGCGCGGCTGGGCAGGCGGCCACCGTAGGCGGCGTACTGCCACATGCGCACGATGCGCGCGAACAGGTCACGGTCGCTGGCCTCGGGCATGCGCCGCGACGCGCGCAGGCATTGCGCTTCGGTGGCACCGGGTGGAAGCGCGATGCCGCTGCGCTCGCCCACCGTGCGCACGCTGGCGCGGTACAGAAGGGCCAGCGCCTGCCGCGGCCGGCCCTGGTCCCAGAGCAGGCCGGCCTGGGTGGCCACGTCCGGCGGCAGCACCACCGGCAACTCCACCTGTTCCTCCACCACCGGCGGTGCGGCCTCGGCCTTGCGTCGGCCGCTGCCCCGCAGCCACGGCAGCCACAGCCGTGCGGTCAGCAGCAGCACCAGCAGCAGGACGCCGAGCAGCCCCCACAGGCCCCATTCGGCCAGCCGCGCCAGCCAGGCGATGCCGTCCTTGCGCGCTTTGCGTTCACCGTTGCTGTTGGTGTCACGCTGCAGCTGCTTGTCTTCCTTCTTCTCTTCCTCGGCCTGTTCGATCGGCTTCCAGCGGGTGACCTGGCGGGTCGGGCGCTGCAGCGGGTCTTCATAGGCGCGGTTCACTGCCTGACGGAAACCGGCGGTGTCCACCGGCGTACCGCCGAAGATCGTTGCCGGGGTGTTGGCCGGGTCGATGGTCGGTGCTTCGTCGCTTCCCTCGGCGTCGATGCCACGGTCGTTGGGCTTGCCTATGGCTCGTTGGGGCTCGGCGTCTGTGTCCTGCGCATGCACCGGTGCGGAGACCAGCGGCAGTGCCAGGCACAGCAGCAGGGCCAGCGTCGATGCCGCCGGCAGCAGCCGCTCGCGCAGGCGGCGCAGGGCGATCTCCACATCCCAGGCTTCCATCTGCGTGCGCCGGTTCAAGTACAGGCCAAAGCCCGCACCGACGAAGAACGGGCCGATCAGCACCGAGGCCAGCCAGCACGCCAGGTTGAAGCCCAGCCGTGCCCATGCGGGTGTGTCCTGGCCGATCATGTCCCATGCGGCGCGCCATGATTCGGACATCAGCTCCAGTGGCATGAACATGAACACCGCACCGATCGCGCCGGATACCAGTACCACTTCGAAGGCCATGCAGCTCACGGTCAGCACCAGTGCCGCGCCTGCAGCCCCGGCGGCCACCGCACGGCGGCGTGGGCCGCGCTGGTCTGGTGTGTTGCCTTCCAGCAGGTTCACCGGCAGGCACAGGCTGCGCAGTACGCTGAAGCGGCGCCAGCCCAGGTAGCCCCAGAAGCCGCTGTTGCCCCAGTGACGTTGCGCACGCAGCGCGGCCAGCGTGCCGACTGGTTCACCGAAGATGCCGCGCGACAGCACATACAGCGGCGCACGTTCGAACAGCGGTTTGCACCACCACATCGCCAGCCAGGCCCAGCCGAAGGCATCCAGGCACCAGCCCAGCGCGTTGAAGATCACGAACAGCGGTGCACTGGCCAGCAGCCAGCTGCCCCACAGCGCGCGCGCGTGACGGCGGGACAGCGCGGTGCCCAGCTCCATCGCTTCCCAGCCACTGCGGGCACGCAGCGCCACGTCCAGGTGGTCAATGCGCATGGCCAGCTCCACGTCCGCCGCGCCACAGCCACAGCAGCACGCCGGCCCACAACACACCGGCCACGCTGAACTTGCCCCATGCAGGTACTTCGGCGATCGATGACCAGAAGGCTTCGATGAAGGCGGCCACCAACAGCATGAAGGCGACGCCGAGGCACAGCCGCGCGCCGATGCGGCCGCCGTCGACCAGTGCATCCAGGCGGCTGCGCCGGCCCGGCGCCAGCAGCTTCATGCCCAGCTGCAGGCCGGCACCGCCAGCGATCACGATCGCAGTCAGCTCGAAGGCGCCATGGCCGACCACGAAGCGCCAGAACGGGTCGCCATGGCCGATGTGCTGCAGGTGGCCTGCCACTGAACCGATGATCACGCCGTTGAACAGCAGCACCAGCAGCGTGCCCAGCCCGGCCAGCAGCCCGCTGGCGAAGGCGCGCAGGGCGATGCTGATGTTGTTCATGATGTAGTGGCCGAACATCATCCAGTCGGTGCCGCTGTCACGCCCCAGGCGCTCGGCGGCGGGATCGTACATGCGCTCCATCTCGGCGATCTGGCGGTTGTCCATCAGCATGTGGATCAGGTCCGGATAGACCTGCACCAGCACGAAGCAGGCCAGCGCCGGCAGCGCGAACATCGCCAGCGCCGCCCACATGCTGCGCGCCTGGCTGCGCACCAGCAGCGGAAAATCGGCCACCAGGAACTCCAGGGCACGCCGCCAGCGCGTTGGCGGCGTGCGGTACAGCACGCTGTGGCCCTGCTGCATCAGCTGTTGCAGGCGTTGCACCAGCTGCGGGCTGTAGCCGCGCTCGCGGGCCAGCGCCAGCTGCTGGCACAGCCGCCGGTAGCGCTGCGGGAAGGTAGTGTCGTCCAGTGCCAGGCCGCTGGCCTTGCGGCGCGTGCGGCGTGAGGCGCCGGCACGCAGCAGCAGCCACTGCTCCAGATCCTGCCATTCCTGCTGGTAGCGGGCGACGAATTGCTCCTGTTTCATCGCCGCCCCAGCAGCCAGTTGGCCATCGCATACAGGCGCAACACGCCGACCTGGCCGTGGGTGCCGGTCAGTGGCTCGGCAATACCGGCCAGCTCCTGCTGGCGCGCCGCCGACAAGCGTGGCGCGCGCTCGGCGAAGGCCATCAGCGCGGCCTGTTCCTCTGGTCGCAGGGGCTGCGGCGGGGCCAGCACGCTGCCGATGGTCGGCGGCGGTGGCAGGTACAGCGCGGGTGCATGCACCACCACAGTGCCCGCCACCAGGTCGCCCAGACGGCGGCCATGCGGATCGAACAGGCTGCTGATCAGGCCCAGCGCATAGCCGAAGGGCAGCATGTCCACCGTGCGCAGCAGGTTGCGGGTGATCGCCGCCATCCAGCCTGCCGGCGCGCCATCGCGGGACAGCACGCGCAGCCCCAGCGCACGCTTGCCCAGGGTGCGTCCCCACACTGCTTCGCAGACGATCGGGTAGGCCCAGTAAACCAGGAACATCAGCACCAGGTAGAGGCCGGAGCCGAACTGGTCCAGCAGTGCCAGCGGAATCGACATCAGCACCAGTGCCGCGATGCGCACGCCGAGATCGACCAGCCAGGCCATCGCCCTCGGTACCGGGCCGGCTGCAGGCAACTGCAGCGGCACACCCTCCGGCGTTACCACCTCGCGGTAGGTATCGAGCATCGGTGCGGCCATCAGCGTGATGGCCTTCGTTGTGGGCGCCGGAGTCCTCTCCGGCAGGCAGCCACAGGCATGGGGGTCTCGACAGGTCCTGGTCGGGCCCAGACTTTAGCAGAGCCGCATGGCGGCGTTGGGCGCTCAGCCCAGGTATTCGTCCTTCAGCCGCACGTAGTGGTCGGCCGAGTAATGCAGCGCCTCGATTTCCTTGTCGCTCAGCGTGCGTGCCGGGCGGGCCGGGTTGCCCACCCACAGCTCGCCTTCGCCGACCACCTTGCCCGGGCCGACCACGGCACCGGCGCCGACGAAGCCATGGCGCTCGACCCGCGCGCCGTCGAGGATGCAGGCACCCATGCCGATCAGGCTGTAATCACCGATGGTGCAGGCGTGGATGATGCAGCCGTGGCCGACGGTCACGCCTTCGCCGATCAGGGTCGGGTAGCCGGCCTTGTTGTAGGGGCTGTGGTGGCTGACGTGGATGATGGTGCCGTCCTGCACGTTGGTGCGTGCGCCGATGCGCACGTAGTTGACGTCGCCGCGGATGATCGTGCCCGGCCACACCGAGACGTCCTCGCCCAGCTCCACGTCACCGATGATCGTGCACGACGGGTCGATGTACACGCGCTCGCCGAGGACGGGCATCTTGTCGCGGAAGGGGCGCAGCGGGTTCATCGATGTCTCCGGAAATCAGGGCGTCCGCGACGATGATACGCGCTCGGCCAATGGCGACCCCGCCACCCGCAACTGCCGGAATGCCTCATGCATCCGTGTCGACCAAGGTCGACACCTGCCAGAACGGATCGCGCGCCGCATTGGTGGATGGCATCCACCAATCCCGCGTTACGCCACGCGGCCGCGGCGTGCACGCTCCAGGTGCACCAGAAGCAGCGAGATTGCCGCCGGGGTCATGCCCGGAATGCGCTGCGCCTGGCCGATGGTCTGCGGGCGCACGCGCTCCAGCTTCTGCAGCGCTTCGGCCGACAGCCCGCGCACCGCCGCGTAATCGAAGGCTTCGGCGATCGGCGTGGCTTCATGCCGCTGCTGGCGCTCGATCTCCTCGCGCTGGCGGTCCAGGTAGCCGGCGTACTTCACGCCGATCTCCACCTGCTCGGCCACCTTGGCGTCGGCCACGGCCGGCCCCAGCGATGGCACCTGCATCAGCTGCGCGTAATCCAGCTCGGGGCGCTTGATCAGGTCCAGCACGTTGGTCTCGCGGCTGACCGCCACACCCAGCGTGTCCTGCACTTCACGGCCCAGCGCATTGGCCGGGGTTGCCCACAGCGCGCCCAAGCGTGCGCGTTCGGCAGCAACAGCGGCCTGCTTGGTCTCGAACGCGTTCCAGCGGCGGTCATCCACCAGGCCCATCTCGCGGCCGGCCGGTGTCAGGCGCTGGTCGGCATTGTCCTCGCGCAGCTGCAGGCGGTATTCGGCGCGGCTGGTGAACATGCGGTACGGCTCGTTGGTACCGTGGGTGATCAGGTCATCCACCAGCACGCCCAGGTAGGCCTCGTCGCGACGCGGGCACCAGCCGTCCAGCCCGCGCACCTGGCGTGCGGCGTTGAGGCCGGCCAACAGGCCCTGCGCGGCGGCTTCTTCATAGCCGGTGGTGCCGTTGATCTGGCCGGCGAAGAACAGGCCGTTGACCAGCTTGGTTTCCAGCGAAGCCTTCAACCCGCGTGGATCGAAGAAGTCGTACTCGATCGCGTAGCCCGGGCGGGTGATATGCGCGTTGCCGAAACCGCGGATGCTGCGCACCATCTCCAGCTGCACGTCGAACGGCAGCGAGGTGGAGATGCCGTTGGGGTAGATCTCGACGATGCCCAGGCCTTCGGGTTCGACGAAGATCTGGTGGCTGGCCTTCTCGGCAAAGCGCACCACCTTGTCTTCGATGGACGGGCAGTAGCGCGGGCCGATGCCCTCGATCTGGCCGCTGTACAGCGGCGAGCGGTGCAGCGCGTCGCGGATGATCTGGTGGGTCTGTTCGGTGGTGTGGGTGATCCAGCAGCTGACCTGCTGCGGATGCTCGTCCACCGAACCCAGGAAGGACATCACCGGGCGCGGCGAGTCGCCGGGCTGCTCATCCATCACGCTGTAGTCCAGCGAGCGGCCGTCGATGCGCGGCGGCGTGCCGGTCTTCAGGCGGTCCACCTGGAACGGGCGCTCGCGCAGGCGCGCCGCCAGCGTGGTGGCCGGCGGGTCGCCCATGCGGCCGGCGGCGTACTGGGTCGGGCCGACATGGATCTTGCCGGCCAGGAAGGTGCCGGCGGTCAGCACCACGGCCTCGGCATCGAAGCGCAGGCCGGTCTGGGTGATGACCCCGCGCACGGCATCGCCTTCGATGACCAGGTCATCGACCGCGGCCTGGAACACCGTCAGGTTGTCCTGGCCTTCGACGATGGCGCGGATCGCCATGCGGTACAGGTTGCGGTCGGCCTGGCAGCGGGTGGCACGCACGGCCGGGCCCTTCGATGCGTTGAGCGTGCGCCATTGGATGCCGGCGCGGTCGGCGGCATGCGCCATCGCACCGCCCAGGGCGTCGATCTCCTTGACCAGGTGGCCCTTGCCGATGCCGCCGATGGCCGGGTTGCAGCTCATCGCGCCCACCGTTTCGATGTTGTGGGTCAGCAGCAGGGTGCGCACGCCGGTGCGGGCCGCGGCCAGCGCGGCTTCGGTGCCGGCGTGGCCACCGCCGATGACGATGACGTCGTAACGATGGAAGGACGGGTTCATGGGGGCTGTTCAGCTTGGGGCAGGCGCGGCCGGGGGCGGCGCCGGGGTGGCGATTTTAGCGCCATTCGGGGTCCGGACGCCGGCGCCAGCCAGTTGGCGGCGAAATCGGCCCTAAAGTTGGCAGGATTTTTGCAGATAACCCAATAGCACCCATCGTGGCTGGCGCCGTAGGCGCCCGTGACCGGAATTGGAACAGGGGCCGGTACAGGCGCACGGTGGGGGAGCAGAGGGCCGGCAGTCGGGGGACTGTCCGGCCCTGTTTTTTTGCGGCTGTCGGGAAGGCGCCATCCACGCATGGCGTGGATCTACTGAAGCTGGGGCTTTCGCCGGTTGGCGACCTGACAAAACAAACGGCCCCGCATTGCGGGGCCGTCTGCCTTCAGAGGTGCCGACATCCGACAGGGCCGGAACAGGGGGGATCCAGATGTTCCTGTCGGATATCGACGTAGAGCTTTTTGCGGCGGCCCGTGTCGTTTTTGTCACTTTGTGACGTGGGCCGTCACTGTCCGCGTAGAGTGCGGCTTGGACCGTGTGAAATGCAAGACGGTTCAGCGCTCAACTGTGCGCTGCGTCGCACGATCCATGTTGCGCCAGGGGGAACCGTTCATCCTCGGCGCACTCGGTGCCGGTGCCGGACGGGCCTGGGGCGCCGGCGGCTGTGCGTTCGACTGCGGCGGGCGGCGCATCGAGTCCATGTTCCGCCACGGCGAACCACCGTTGTACGACGGTCGCGACGGGGGCGGCGGACGGTGCTCGCCACCATTGCCCGGGCGCGGCGGCGGGCGATGGTTGTGCGGCGGGCGGTAGATCGGGCGCGAGTAATACGGATTGCCGTAGCCGCCGTAGTAGCCGCCATAGCCACCGTAGGGGCCGTAGTTGTAGGGATAGCCGGCCGGGTAGCGGTACTCCACCGACGGCGCACCGTGGTAGTAGCTGCCGCTGCGGCCGCCGCCGACATAGTCGTAGGTGGTGCAGCCGGTCAGGGCCAGCAGCAGGCCACCGGCAAGCATCAGGCGCATTTTCATGGTGGGTCCCCCCAGAGGACGGGTGTGCAGTCAGCTTCGGGCGCCAGCGTTGAATCGGCCCTTAATTCTGCCGGCCAGGATGAATGGAGGCGTAGGCCTGCATGCTGGCATGACCTGCGCCCCGGTCGCCAGCGCGAAGCCATACGTTAATCTTGCGTCATGAGCGATTCACTGTTGCCCCGCGCCGATGACGTCCTGCTTGCTGCGGCGAGGATTGCCCCGCATGCCAGCGTGACCCCGGTACTGCGCTCGCGCATGCTTGATGCGCTGGCCGGCGCGCAACTCGCGTTCAAGGCCGAGCACCTGCAGCGCGGCGGCGCATTCAAGTTCCGTGGTGCCTGCAACGCGGTGTGGTCGCTGGAGGCCGATCGCGCCAGTGCCGGCGTGGTCACGCACTCCTCCGGCAATCATGGCGCCGCCTTGGCGCTGGCCGCGCGCACGCGTGGCATTCCCTGTCACGTGGTGGTGCCGGAAGGCGCGGTGGCGGCCAAGCTGGCCAACATCGCGCGCCATGGCGCCACCCTCTGGCGCTGCCCGCCGACCACCGCCGATCGTGAGGCCGCCTGCGCCAAAGTGCAGGCCGATACCGGCGCGACTCTCGTCCATCCATACACCGACCCGGCGGTGATGGCGGGGCAGGGCACCGCCGCGCTGGAGCTGCTGCACAGCGACGGCCCGTTCGACGTGCTGGTCGTGCCGGTCGGCGGCGGTGGCCTGGCCAGCGGCACCGCGCTGGCCCTGCAGCACGCCAGCCCGCAGACCCGCCTGGTGCTGGCCGAGCCAGCCGGAGCCGACGATACCGCGCGCTCGCTGGCCGCTGGCGAGCGGCAGGGCGCGTTCGCCCCGGACACGATCTGCGATGGACTGCGTACCCTGATCGGCGCGCCGAATTTCGAACTGCTGCGCGCGGCAGGTGCCGAGGTGATCGTGGTTGATGACACCGCGACGATGGCGGCGATGCGCCTGCTGTGGGAGGTGCTCAAGCAGGTGGTCGAGCCGTCGTCGGCCACCGTGCTCGCTGCCGTGCTGGCACAGCCACAGCGCTTCGCCGGCCTGCGCGTGGGCCTGGTGCTGTCTGGTGGCAATGTCGACCTGCCTGCGCTGCGCTGGGGCGCGCCATGAGCCGCGACCGGCACCGGCCCCGCACCGGCCTGCTGGGCTGGCTGTGGCGGCTGTTCGTGCTGCTGGTGGTCTGGCTGCTGGGCGTGACCGCCTGGATCGTTTGGGTGGGTGAGCGCGACCAGGCCGCCAAGGCCGACGCCATCATCGTGCTCGGTGCGGCGGCCTATGACGCCAAGCCGTCACCGGTGTTCGAAGAACGCATCCGCCATGGACTGGACCTGTACGAGGCCCAGTACGCGCCGCTGCTGATCTTCACCGGCGGCTATGGTGGCACCGGTGCGCGCTTCTCCGAATCGCAGGTGGCGCGGCGCTATGCGCTGAAGCATGGCGTGCCGGACGATGCGATCCTGATCGAGACCGCGTCGCGCAACACCGTGCAGAACCTGGTGGAAGCCAAGCGACTGATGGACCAGCGCGACCTGCACCGGGTGATCATCGTCAGCGACCCGCTGCACATGGCGCGCGCGCTGCGCCTGAGCAAGGCACTGGGCATCGATGCGCTGGCCTCGTCCACGCCCAGCACGCGCTTCCGCAGCTTCCACACCAGCTGGCGCTTCCTGGTGCAGGAAATCTACTTCTTCCACCGCGACCTGGTGCGCCCGCCGCTGAGCTCGCCGGCCAATACCTGAGGGCGGAAGCCTGCGTTGGGCGCGGCGTCGCATTGGGTAGTGCCGGCCGCTGGCCGGCAGATGCCCACCATGGAATCGTGAGGTTGCCGGCCAGCGGCCAGCACTACCAGACGATCAGGTCTGCTTGCGGCGGATTGGAATCGCCGACACCGGCACCGAGGCGACGTCATGCCCGCCTTCGCGGATCGGCGCGCCCGGGTCCGGTGCCCAGGCGTGGGCATAGATCACTTCCCAGCTGCTGGGCAGCTTGCCGTCGCTGCGCCGCATCGGTTCATACGCCGCTGCCGCCGCCGCGAAACGGCTACGCCCGGTCAGCGTATGGCGGCGGTCCACCCGCGCGTTGGTCGCGCCCATCGCGCGCAGTTCGCGCATCAACGAGGGCAGGTCGTCGTAGGTCAGGGTGAACAGATCGCGGTCCAGCACCGGGTCACGGAAGCCGGCCATCATCAGCGCATCACCGAACTGGGCGATCTGTGCAAAGCGGCTGACGTGCGGGCGGTCATCGGCGGCGGCGAAGGCTTCGTTGAGTTCGATCAGCGTTTCCGGGCCGAAGGTGGAGCACAGCAGAAGGCCGCCGGGCTTGAGCACACGGCGGAACCCGGCGAACACCGCCGGCAGGTCGTCCACCCACTGCAGGCACAGGTTGCTGAAGATCACGTCCACGCTGTTGTCGGCCAGCGGCAGCGCAGCGGCGTCGCCGCACAGGCGCTGGAACGGCTTCCACCAGCCGGCCTGGCGCTTGGCCTGGTCCAGCATCGGCAGCGCCACGTCCAGCGCGATCACCTGCGCCTTCGGCCAGCGCTTCTTCATCAACGCACTTGCATGGCCGGTGCCGGCGCCGATGTCCAGCACCACCTCGGGCTTGCGTGCCTCAAGGTAGTCCAGCGATTCGATCAGCCGCGACTGCACCTCGCGCTGCAGGGCGGCGGCAGCGTCGTAACTGGTGGCGGCACGCGCGAACGCGCGACGGACATGGCGGGCATCGAAGTGGGACGGCATTGCGAACTCTCTTAGAACGTACCGGGGTAGGCGCCGCCGTCGATCAGCAGGTTCTGCCCGGTGAGGTAACCGGCCTGCGCACTGCACAGGAAGGCGCAGGCGGCGCCGAACTCGTCCGGCGTGCCGAAGCGGCCGGCGGGAATCTGCTGGCGGCGACGTTCGGCCACTTCGCCAGCATCGCCGTTCTTGCCCGCACTGTGGGCGAAGTTGGCGCGCAGGCGGTCGGTGTCGAACTGGCCGGGCAGCAGGTTGTTGATGGTGACGTTGTGGGCCACGGTGCGGCGCGACAGGCCGGCGACGAAACCGGTCAGGCCACTGCGCGCGCCGTTGGACAGCGCCAGGATGTCGATCGGTGCCTTCACCGCCGACGAGGTGATGTTGACGATGCGGCCGAAGCCGCGCTCGATCATCGCGTCGACGGTGGCGCGGATCAGCGCGATCGGCGCCAGCATGTTGGCGTCCAGCGCGGCGATCCAGTCGTCGCGCTCGAAATTGCGGAAGTCGCCCGGTGGCGGGCCACCGGCATTGGTGACCAGGATGTCCACCTGCGGGCATGCGGCCAGCGCCGCAGCACGGCCGGCCTCGGTGGTGACGTCGGCGGCGACCGCGCGGACCTCAGCGGCACCGGGCAGGGCGCTCAGCCCTGCGGCGGCAACCTGCAGTGCCTCCTCGCCACGAGCCACGATCACCACGTTGACGCCCTCGCGCACCAGCGCACGCGCGCAGCCCAGGCCCAGCCCCTTGCTTGCGCCGCAGACCAGTGCCCAGCGGCCGTTGATACCCAGATCCATGCGTCAATCCTGCGGAATTCGGAGGGGGCTCATTGTCCGCCATCGGCCGGTGACAGGCCGGCAACGAAGTGTTGCAGGGCGGCGGCCACCTCATCGGCATGGCCGAGGAAAGGCGCATGTCCACCATGGGCGATCGTCAGCGCCTGCGCGCCCGGGGCCAGCGCCGCGGCGGCCTGCATCGCCACCGGAGACACCAACCGGTCTCGCTGGCCGGCGATCCACAGGCTGGGCTTGCCCAGCGTCGGCAGCGCGCCGCGCAGATCGGTGCTTTCGAGCAGGCGCAGGCCTTCCAGCAGGGCGCGTTCGGTGGGCGCACCGCGCTCGACCAGGCGCTGCCGCAGGATGCGCAGCTCCTCGCGGGCGTGTGCCGAGCCCATCACGTCCAGCGCGAGGAAGCGTTCCAGGGTGCCGCCGAAGTCGGTGGCCAGCTCGCGCCCGAACTGCTCGAACACCGCCGGTTCCACTGCATGCGGCCAGTCTTCGCCACGCACGAAGCGTGGCGTGGCCGCGATCATCGCCAGCCCGCGCACCTTCGGCAGCGTCGCGGCAGCGTGCAGCGCGAACAGACCGCCCAGCGACCAGCCGCACCACACCGCCGGCGGTGTGGCCGCGGCAATGGCACTGACCACGAACGGCAGGCGCAGCGGCGTGGTGTCCTCGCGGCTGTGGCCATGGCCGGGCAGGTCGACCAGGTGCAGGGTGAACTGGTCCGCCAAGCGCTGCACCAGCGGCGCGAACACACCGCCCTGCAGGGCCCAGCCATGGATCAGTACCAGGTCCGGCCCTTGGCCGGTGACGTCGATATGCATGGGAAAACGACAGCAGGCTCAGGCAAAGACAGGCAACGGCGGTGGCGCGGCGTCACGCACCGCCAGGGTCACGCGATCGCGCGCGCTGGCGAGAGCCTCCACCAGGCCGCGCACCTGTTCCGGCGTATGCAGCGCGGATAGTGTGATGCGCAGGCGCGCCTTGCCTTCGGGCACCGTGGGCGGACGGATCGCGCCGACCAGCCAACCGGCCTGTTCCAGCGCCTTGGACATCGCCACGGCGCGGTGATCGTCACCACACAGCAGCGGTTGTATCGGCGTCTCCGAAGCCATCAGGTCCAGCCCATGGCGACGTGCTTCGCTGCGGAACAGCGCGATCAGGTCGGTCAGCTTGGTGCGACGCCAGTGGTCGCGGCGCGCCAGGCGCACTGCTTCAAGCGCAGCAGCGGCCATCGCCGGTGGCACGGCGGTGGTGTAGATGTACGGGCGCGCGGTTTCGGCCAGATGTTCGATCAGGTCGTCGCGGCCGAGCACCAAGGCGCCGGAACCACCCAGTGCCTTGCCCAGCGTGACCAGCTGCAGCGGCACATCGTCCACGCCCAGCCCGGCGGCGGCCACGGCACCACGGCCATCACCGACCACGCCTACACCGTGCGCATCATCCACATAGAACAGCGCCTGTTGCAGGCGTGCCACAAGCGACAATGCACGCAGCGGTGCGATGTCGCCGTCCATGCTGAAGACACCATCGGTGGCCAGCATTGCCGCGCCGTCGGGCGCGTGCTTGAGCTGGCGCATCGCGCCTTCCGCATCCAGGTGTGGGTAGCGGCGCAGGCGCGCACCGGCCAGCCGGGTGGCATCAAGGAGGCTGGCGTGGTTGAGCTTGTCCTGCACGCACACGTCGTTCTCTTCGCTCAGCAGTGCCTGCTGCACCGCCAGATTGGCGGCGAAGCCACTGCCGAACAGCAGCGCACGCGGATAGCCCAGCCACTCGGCCACCTCGCGTTCCAGCGCCTCATGCAGGGCATGATGGCCGCAGACCAGGTGCGAGGCACCGGCGCCAGCGCCTTCGCGTGCGGCGGCGTCCTGCAGCGCGTTGACCACGCTGAACTGCTGGGCCAAGCCGAGGTAGTCGTTGCTGCAGAAGCCGGTCAGCCACTGGCCGTCCACTTCCAGGCGCACGCCATCGCGACGGGTGACCGTGCGTCGCGGGCGGCGACGGCCTTGGGCATCGCGCAGAGCGCGCTGGGCGTGGAGGCGGGCGGTCAGGTCGGGGCGGGCCATTGTGGCTGAATGCGTCGACGGAGCGGCTAGGGTAGCGCGTTGCCGCGGCGCCTGCTTGCGGCCCGTCTCAAGCCGCGTGAGCGCAGCCACAGCCGGGCGTATCGGCACTGATATCGGCGTGCACGGTACCGCCGTGGTCGTGGCCTTCGGCATCCACCTGCACCGCCATCGGCTGCAACCCCAGCCGAGCGAACAGGGCCAGGTCGCGCTCGCTTTCCGGGTTGCCGGTAGTAAGCAGCTTGTCGCCGTAGAAGATGGAGTTGGCGCCGGCCAGGAAACACAGCGCCTGCAGTTCGTCACTCATCGCCTCGCGCCCGGCCGACAGCCGCACCATCGCGCGCGGCATGGCGATGCGGGCCACCGCGATCATGCGCACGAACTCGAACGGGTCCAGCTCGGCACTGCCGTGCAGCGGCGTGCCCACTACCTGCACCAGCTTGTTGATCGGCACCGAATCGGGGTGTGCCGGCAGCGTGGCCAGTGCCAGCAGCAGGCCAACGCGCTGCGCGCGCGTCTCGCCCATGCCGACGATGCCACCACAGCAGGTCTTCAGGCCGGCATCGCGCACGTGTTCCAGCGTATCCAGGCGGTCCTGGTACTGGCGCGTGTGGATGATCGAATCGTAGTAGTCCGGCGCGGTGTCGAGGTTGTGGTTGTAGTAGTCCAGGCCCGCGTCCTTCAGCGCACGTGCCTGCTCGCCGCTGAGCATGCCCAGCGTGGCGCAGGTCTCCAGGCCCAGCGCCTTCACCCCGGCGATCATCGCCGCCACCTTCGGAATGTCGCGGTCCTTTGGCGATCGCCACGCGGCACCCATGCAGAAGCGCGACGCACCGGCGGCCTTGGCCTGGCGTGCCTTGGCCAGCACCGCGTCCGTGTCCATCAGCTTCTGCGCATTCACCCCGGTGCTGTAGCGCTGCGCCTGCGGGCAGTACGCGCAGTCTTCCGGGCAGCCGCCGGTCTTCACCGATAACAGCGTGGACACCTGCACCTGCGACGGGTCGAAGTGCTCGCGATGGACTGCCGCGGCGCGGAACAGCAGCTCGGGGAACGGCAGATCGAACAGCGCCTGCAGTTCGTCGTGTTGCCAGTCGTGGCGGATGGCAGCAGCCATGGCGGGGCCTTGGGTACGAATGGAGCGAGGGCGGCAGTGTGGCTGGGGGGGGCACGGGCTGTCAACTTTTAGTTTGATGTTTTGGTTTACTTGGCTGTGACTGGAATGGAATCCCATACAAGCGATGGCCATGGCGCTGCATCGATTGCGGGCATCGCTGCTGCCGCGGCGAACCCCGTCCTCGGGCCGGGAGCGGGGGCAGCCTGCGCGGTGAGCTTGGCCCGAACATCGTCAGGATCGACCCGCGCAGCGCGTTGGACGTAACCTCAAGCACACACGTTCAATCGGGCAGCGCTGCAATGGACAATCCGGACAACTGGCAGCCGATCACCCGGGAAGAACTGGAAACCCTGGTCGCACGGCAGTTGCAGGATTGCTCACCTGTCCAACGAGCCACCTTCGAATCCCTGCGCGTGCCATTCCATGCGGTTCGGTTGCACAGGCTGGGCATGATTGAGTGGGTCTGGGCGGTCGCACAGCTGCCCGACGGGTTGCTGTACTACGAGGACGTTGAGGAAGGATTCGAGATGGGCACGCCGGGAGAGGATGGTGTGTTGCCGAACCAAGGCTGTTCTCAGCTGACGCTGACCCACATTCTCCATCGTTTGGTGATCTGAGCATCAGATCTCGCAGATCGCTGCATCTGCCCGAGTTCAGGACGCTCTTCTGGCGGCATACGTGCATTTCACCGCATCCTGCAAGGCCTTCGGCCACAGTGGCCGCTGTCTAACCAAAGCGCTGGCGCGCAGACTTTGACTCATGACCGATCTCCATCGCCTCCGCGGCCGCATCACCGCGCTGGTTCTCAGCGAAGCCTGGCGCCGCCGCGCCGCGCTCTGGGGCGGCGCCGTGGCCGTGGCGCTGGTGGCCATCCTGTTCGCCAAGGCCAGCGATGCGGCCTTCCATCTGTTCCAGCGCATCACGTCACACTCGCCATGGTGGGCCCTGCTGCTCACGCCCGGCATCTTCGCGCTGCTGGCGTGGCTCACTTCCGGCGTGCTGAAGCCCACGCGGGGCAGCGGCATTCCGCAGGTCATCGCCGCGTTGGACAAGCCGGACGAGACATTCCGCAGGACCAATCTCTCGCCCGCGGTCTCGGCCGGCAAGCTGCTATTGACGTCGTTGTCGCTGCTCGGCGGCGCGTCGGTCGGGCGCGAAGGTCCCACGGTGCATGTGGGCGCCAGCCTGATGTACCTATTCGGCCGCTGGTTCGGCTTCAAGGATCCCCGCGAGCTCTCGCACTTCCTGTTGGCCGGTGGTGCGGCCGGCATTGCGGCGGCCTTCAACACGCCGCTGGCCGGTATCGTCTTCGCCATCGAGGAGCTCAGCGGCCGCTTCGAGCATCGTTTCTCAGGCACCCTGCTGACCGCAGTGATCGTCGGCGGCGTGGTGTCGCTGGGCCTGCTCGGCAACTACACCTACTTCGGCCATGTGAGTGCACGCCTGCCGCTCGGCCAGGGCTGGCTGGCCATCCTGCTTTGCGGCGTGGTGGCAGGGCTGCTGGGCGGCCTGTTCGCGCGTGCGGTGCTGGCCAGTGCGGCGGGCCGCCCGCGTTGGCTCGGGCAACTGCGGCAGCGGCATCCGGTCCTGTTGGCCGCAGGCTGCGGCATGGCGGTGGTACTGCTCGCCCTGGTCTTCGGTGACGGCGCGTTCGGCACCGGCTACGAGCAGGCGCGCAGCCTGGTGCAGGGGCAGGCGGCGGTCGGCCACGAGTTCGGGTTGATGAAGCTGCTGGCCAATCTGGCCTCGTACGTGGCGGGCATTCCCGGCGGCCTGTTCTCGCCGGCGTTGGCGGTCGGCGCTGGACTCGGTCACAACCTGGCAGTGCTGATGCCGGGCGTGGACCCGCGCGCGTTCGTGCTGCTGGGCATGTGTGCGTACCTCACCGGCGTTACCCAGGCCCCGCTGACGTCGGCGGTGATCTCGCTGGAACTGACCGACAGCGGCGACCTGCTGCTGCCGATACTGGCCACGGTGCTGATCGCGCGTGGCGTGTCCGGGCTGGTGTGCAGGGTGCCGATCTATCGCGGGCTGGCGGAGTTGTTGATCGGGCCCACCGCTACGCCACCGGCGACCGGACAGGGCGAACGCCTTTCCTGACGGGCGGCGGCCCCCGTCGCAGTTGAGGGCAGTTCCGACACTGCAATCGGTGCTTCGCCGATGGCCGCACGCGGCGTGCGCCATCAAGTATTGGGTGATGCGTACTGATCTCCTGCGTTCGGCAACCCGTGTCTCGCGCGCACTGCTTGGTGTGCTGCTACCGCTCCGCTGCCTGGTCTGCGGCGACCCGGGCCACGATGATCTTGATCTGTGCTGTGCTTGCTTGGCCGATCTGCCTTGGGCAGGCCGTGCCTGCCTGCGCTGCGCCTTGCCGTTGCCCGACACCGCGTTGATCGTCTGTGGCAGCTGCCGCGAGGAGGTACCGCCACAGACGGCTACCCACGCCAGCCTGCTGTACCTGCCACCGGTCGACCAGTTGCTGGTCCGCTACAAGTTCCATCAGGATCTCGCAGCCGGACGCCTGCTCGCGCAGCTTATGCAGCACGCACCGCCGCCGTGGTGGTGTCCACCGCTGGTGCCGGTGCCGCTGCACAATCGCCGGCTGCGCCAGCGCGGCTACAACCAGGCGGGCGAGCTGTGCCGGCTGCTGCCGATGCCGGTCTGGCAGGGGCTGTACCGGCGGCGCCACACCGCGCCGCAGTCCGAGCGCACGGCCGAACAGCGCAGGGAAAATCTGTTCGATGCGTTCGATGTGCGTGGCTTGGTGCCAACGCGGCTGACCGTGGTCGATGATGTGATGACCACCGGCAGCACGGTGATGGAGGTTGCCGAGACGCTGCGCCTGGTGGGCGCTGCGGAGGTGCGCGTGTGGGTCTGCGCGCGGGCGCCGTGATCGCCCTCTTCATCCACAGGGGCTAGGATGAGGCCGGTTCCGGATCGAAGGAGTGGTCATGAATTCCCCCTTGTCTCCCTTGCTGTCGGCGGTTGGCCGCAGCTGGTGGATCCTGCTGCTGTACGGGCTTGTCGCACTGGGTTTTGGCATCGTTGCCATCGGCTGGCCCTTGTCCGCAGCGATGGCGCTGGCGTGGACACTGGGCGTGATGGCCATCGTTGAAGGTGTCATCAGCCTGTTCGCACTGATCAGCGGCGGCAGTGGTGCCTCGCGTGGGTGGCTGGCGCTGTATGCCATCGCCTCGCTGGGCTTCGGCATCCTGGCGGTGATCAACCCGCTGGCCACCGCCAGCGTGCTGGTGTTGTTCCTCGCAGCGTGGTTGCTGGTGGCGGGCATCTATCGCATCGTGTTCGCGATCCGCGTGCGCAAGCAGATCCAGGGCGAGTGGTTGCTGATACTCAGTGGTGTGCTTGCGGTGGTGCTGGGCCTGCTGTTTGCGGCCAACCCGTACGCAGGCGTGGCGGTGACCACGCTGTGGATCGGCATCGGCAGCCTGCTGTATGGGCTGCTGCAGGTACTGGTGGCATTCAAGCTGCGGAAGCTGAAGTGAGGGGCGCGTTTCCGTTCCTGCTGGGCGCAGCGCTGGTGCTGGCCGGATGCATGCCGGGTGCCACGCCCGGTGCGCTGGCAGGCAAGGATCATGCGCCGCGCGCGGGTGTGGATGTACGCCTGAGCGCGGTCGATGCGGACGGCAAGGGCAGGCAGGCGCAGTGGCAGGGCGAAACGCTCGCCCTGCGCGAGCCGCCGATCGCTGGCAGCGCCGACATCGCCGATGTGCGCTACGTGCTGGACGAGGCCAAGCAGCCGGGCCTGCAGATCCGGTTTCGACACGAAGCGCACCAGCGCATCCACGATGGCACGACAGCACTAGTCGGTCAGCGGGCGGCGATCAGCGTGGATGGCCGCGTGCTGATGGTGGCGACGGTGCAGGGACCGTTCGGCGAATCGATGATGCTGAGCGGGTTGCCCAGCGTTGCCGAGGCGCAGGCGCTGGCCAGGCACATCACTGGCGACTGACGGACGCGCCATGAACCCGCGGCGCGCGGGGAGGTCGACCAAGGTCGACCGCTACCGGGCGAACCGCGCCTCGATCTCTTCCAGCGACTTGCCCTTGGTCTCCGGCAGCCAGAATGCGGCCACCAGGAAGAACACGAAGGTACACGCCGCCCAGAACACGAACATGCTCGCATAGCCGTAGTGGCCCACGGTGGGCAGGAAGATGGCGGCGATGGTGGTGGACACGAACTGGTTGATCAGCAGCGCGATGCTCATGCCATTGGAACGGATGCGGTTCGGCATCAGCTCCGACAGTGCCAGCCACACGCACACGCCGGGGCCGACGGCGAAGAACGCGACGAACACCAGGATGCAGGTGGCCACGGCCCAGCCGTGTGCCGGTGGCGGCACCGGGCCAATGCGGGCCTGCTCGATGCGCAATGGCGCCTGGCTGGCGCTGGCCGGGTCGGCAAATGGATTCAGGTGGAGTTTGCGGAAGAACGCACCGATCACGCTGTCCGGCTGCACGGTGCCGGTGCGCTCGATGCGCAGTTCGCGATCAATCAGGTTGTCGCTGCGCAGGGCGCGCACATTGGTGAAGTCGCCGTAGGCATACGACACGGTCAGTTGCAGCGGCCGGCCTTCGCTGTCGATGCCAGCGCCGAAGCGCTGCCACTGCGCATCATCCAGCACCAGCTGCAGGCCGTCGCCGCTGACCGCCGCCTGCAGTTGCGGCTGCACGTCGGTACGGCCGCGTTCGGCCTGGAAGAACAGCGTGGCCGCGCCCAGCAGGGCCACGCAGATGCCGCCGCTGCCGAGCATCAGCAGGAATTTGCGGCCCTTGCGATCGACCAGCAGCAGCGCGACCACGGTCATCACCGCATTCAGCAGCTTGATCGCCACGTCGGCGCCGTTGGCCACCGAGCCGGACAGGCCGGCCTGGTTGAGGATGTTCACCGCGTAGGCCAGCACCGAATTGATGCCGGTGGCCTGGGTGCAGGCCAGCACCACGCAGGCCAGCACGAACGGAACCACGTAGCGGCGGCTGAGCAGTGGGTCGCGCTTGCCGTCGTTGCTGCTCGATTCCGGCGCCTGGATCTGTGCAAGGGTGGGTTCCACGTCGGCGGCAGGCAGCACCCGCTGCAGGCTGCGGCGGGCTTCATCGATGCGGCCGCGGCGCACCAGCCAGCGTGGCGATTCGGACAGCCAGAAGATACCGGCGCAGAACAGCAGGCCGGGCGCCAGGCAGGTCCAGAAGATGGTGCGCCAGGCGTGGTCCTTCACCGTGAACAGTTCCTGCGCCTGCTGCGCGACCGGCAGCGAGCGCACGGCCTCGGCGGCGGCATCCACGGCATGGGCGTGGTACAGGCCGATCAGGGCTGCCAGCACCAGGCCAACGGTCAGCAGCAGCTGGAACATCGCCGCGCCGCGCCCGCGCCGTTCGGGGCTGAGCACTTCGGCCAGGTACAGCGGAATCACCACGCCGATCAAACCGCCACTGATGCCCTGCAGCAGCCGCCCGAGCAGCAGCGGCGTGTAGCCCGAGGCCAGCGCCATGATCGGAATCGAGGCGGTGAACAGTAGGCCGGCCAGCAGCATCGCACCGCGGCGACCGATCAGGTCGGCGACCATGCCGGCGAACAGCGAGGACAGCACGCTGCCCAGCAGTACCGCCGCCACCACGAAGCCGAGCTGCTGGCTGCTGAGCTGCCAGGCGTGACTGGCGGTCGCTTCAAGATAGGGCAGGGCACCGGCGATGATGCCGATGTCGATGCCGTACAGCAGGCCCCCCAGGCCGCCGATGAAGAGCAGGTAGCGTACGGGCCAGCGCGGGGCGGTGCTTGCAGTCATCGGCAGTTCCTGTGGTAGCGCCGGGCCAGGCCCGGCGGCGGTTCGTCGCAGAGTGCATTCTGTAGAGCCGAGCCATGCTCGGCTGCTTTCCGTTCCGATATCGAGGTTCCCCATGCCGCGCTTCGCGCGGTGAGCCGAGCATGGCTCGGCTCTACAGGGAGCCCGCGCGGCATCCGGGCCGCATCGCTTGCGTCAGGTCAGATCGACCACGCGCCCACCAATGACCACCTGCTGCAGGCGCAGTTCGGCGTCCAGCACCACCAGGTCGGCACGGGCGTCGGGCGCAATGCGGCCGCGATCATCCAGGCCCAGGTAATCGGCGGGGAAGGTGGACACGCGATGCGAGGCATCGGCCAGTTCCAGTCCCACACGCACCAGGTTGCGCAGCGCCTGGTCCATGGTCAGCGCGCTGCCGGCCAGCGAACCGGTGGCCAGACGCACGCAGCCGCCGCACTTGTGCACGCGCTGCTCGCCCAGCGCGTACTCGCCGTCGGGCATGCCGGTGGCGGCAGTCGCGTCGGTCACCGCGTACAGGCGCGGAATCGCGCGCGCGGCCAGGCGGATCACGCCGGGATGGATGTGCTGCAGGTCGGGAATGATCTCGGCGTACTGCGCATGTGCCAGCGCCGCTGCGGCGATGCCAGGCCGGTAGTGGTCGACGCCGGTCATGCCGTTGAACAGATGGGTGAAGCCGGAAGCCCCGGCCTGCAGCGCAGCAACACCTTCTTCGTAAGTGCCGGCGCTGTGGCCAAGCTGCACACGGATGCCCATTGCCGAAAGCGCGGGAATCAGCGCGGTGTGCTCGCCGATTTCCGGCGCCAGTGTCATCACCCGGATCGGCGCCAGCGCGTGCAGCTGCTGCACCAGTGCCACCGTCGCCTCGATCGTACGATTGGGCTGTGCGCCCAGCCGCTGCGGGCTGATGAACGGTCCTTCCAGATGCACGCCGGCGATGCTGGCGGCGTCGGCATCGGGCGCCGCCATCGCCGCAGCGACGCCGTCCAGCGCGTGCGCGATCTCGTCCAGCCCGGCGGTCATGGTGGTTGCCAGCAGCGTGGTGGTACCGAAGCGCAGGTGGGTGCGGGCGATGGTGCGGGCCACGTCGCCGCCCTGCATCAGGTCGACGCCGGCCGCACCATGCACGTGCAGGTCGATGAAGCCGGGCAGGATCACCGGCAGCTGCAGGTCGTCAGCGCCGCTGTGGTCGTCCACCTGCAGCTGGCGGATGTGCGAATCGAAGTGGACGTGGCCACGCCGCCAACCCAGCGGGGTGAGGATGCGGCCATGCAGGGTGCGGGTGTCGGTCATGCAGTGGGCTCGGCGATGATCACTTCGATGCCCACCCGCTGCAGCCCTTCACGGGTTGCGTCGTCGATGCCGGCGTCGGTGATGATGGCGTGGATCTGATCGAGAAGTGCGATGCGGTGCAGGCTGACGCGGCCGAACTTGGAGGCGTCGGTCAGCACCACGATGCGGCGCGCGCGCTCGACCATGCGGTGGTTGAGGCGGGCTTCGGCTTCATCGTGGGTGGTCAGGCCGAACTGCAGGTCCAGGCCGTCCACGCCCAGGAACAGGGTGTCGAAGCTGTAGGAGTTGAGGCTGGCTTCGGCCTGGCTGCCCTGCAGCGACAACGACTGCTGGCGCAGCAGTCCACCGGTCAGCAGCACGTTGATGCCGGGCGCGTTGGCCAGTTCCCAGGCGATGTTCAACCCATTGGTCATCACCGTCACGTCGCGCTGGGTGCGCAAGTGACGGGCCAGGGTCATCGTGGTCGAGCCGGAGTCGATGATGATGTTGTCACCGGGCCGCACCAGGCGCGCGGCACACGCGCCGATCGATTCCTTCAGCGGCAGGTTCAGTGCGTCCTTTTCGTGGATGTCCTGTTCCTGTGGCGGCGTGCGCACCAGCGTGGCGCCGCCGTGAGTACGATTGGCCAGGCCTTGCGATTCGAAGTGGGTCAGGTCGGCACGGATGGTCACCGCCGACACGCCGAAGCGCTCGACCAGATCGGCCACCTGCACCGAGCCGTGCTCGATCAGCAGCTGCAGGATCTGTTGCCGGCGGGAGCGGGTGTTGCGCATGGCCATTCTCGGTGTCGCGGGGAAAGGTAGAGATTAGCCGTTCGCAGCAACGGCGGCAGCCGCGTCTGCGTGATGCGTGCGGGTTCCGGCCTGGTTGGCGCTGCAGGCACGGGCGTACTCGCCCAGGCACAGGCCGATGCGGTGCTGCACCAGCGCGGTGGGCGTGTTGGCCAGCGTGCCCTCACGCACGGCGCGGTACTGCTCCGGCAGGTACTGGCTGAGCAGTACCAGTGGCGGCGCGTGCTGTTCCAGGTTGGCGAACAGGGTCTGCACCGCCTGCACCAGCGCGGGCTCGCCCCAGTAGTAGCGGCAGCGGTCGCTGAAGGAATAGCTGCGCAGCAGGCGCAGCGCTGCCTCATCGCCCTGGTAGTAGGACTGCCAGTACTTCGGCTGCGCCACCATCACTTCATCCAGCACCTGCGGCAGGCGCGAGCACTGTGCGGCCGGCAGCAGTTCGGCCTCGATCGCGGCCAGCGCGAACAGCGCTTCGCGGTAGGCGAAGGTCGCCGCCGGGCCGACCTTGAGGATGGCGAAGTGGTCGCGCACCAAGGCGTGCAGGCCACTTTCGCGCTGGTAGTCGGTGGAATGCGCTTCGAACACGATGCGCGGCTGCTGTTCGAGGAAGTCGGCCAGCGTGCTGGCGGCGGCTGGGTCGTACTCGTGCACACTGCTGTGGTCGAAGTCCACGCCCGGTTGCACCACCATGGCGATCACGCGCTGCCACGCATCGCGCAGCTGCGGCGTATCGAACGCCTGCTGATGAATCGCCAGGGTCTGCGCGGCAGCAGCGGGCGTGGTCACCTGCAGGCCCTCGGCCAGCGAGGCTTCACCCCCGGGAATCGGCACCTCGGTACCGATCACGTAGACCGGCGGCGGCAGGCCGTGTTCGGCGGCGGTGCGTTCGGCAATCTCGGCCAGCTCGGCCGAACGCGCGGCGACGATGGCGTCGGGCAGCGGCACCGGGTCATCGGCGCAGGACATGCTGCAATCGAGGTGGATCTTGTGGAAACCGGCGGCGACGTAGGCTTCGATCAGCACGCGCGCGTGGGTCATCGCTTCGGCCGCCGGGCGCTTCTGCCAGGCATTCGGGCCGAGGTGGTCGCCACCCAGGATCAGCCGCTCGCGCGGGAAACCTTCTTCATCGGCCAGCGTGCCCACGTAATCGCGGTACTGCGGCGGGGTCATCCCGGTGTAGCCGCCAAACTGGTCGACCTGGTTGGAGGTGGCCTCGATCAGCAGCACGGTACCGTGCGCCAGCGCCACGTGCATGGCCGCACGCAGCACCTGCTCGTTGCTGCAGCAGACGCTGTACAGGCCGACGTTGGCACCGGCGCGGTGGGAGGCGAGCAGGGTCTGCAACGGGGACATGGTCAGGCTCCGGTCAATCAGGAAAACGAGGGCTGGCAGGCGAGCAGGGCGGCACCACGTGCGCCACCGGCATCGCCGAAGCGCGGGGGCACGATCGGGGGGACCTGCACGCCGTTGAACAGATGGGTGGCGATGGCCGCCGGGAGCTGCTGGTACAGCGGCGCGTACTGCGAAAGGCCGCCGCCGAGCACGATCACGTGCGGGTCCAGCGCCAGCACCAGCGCGGCCAGGCTGTGGCCGAGCAGGTCGCGGTGGATGTCCAGCGCCTTGCGCGCGCGGGCATCACCGGCTTCGGCCAGGGCGATCACGGCGCTGGCGTCGGCGGCGCTGCCACCAAGGTGGCGCTCGATCATCGCCACGCCACTGCCGGACACATAACGCTCCACGCAGCCCTGCAGGCCGCAGGCGCAGTCGATCAGCGGCAGGCCGTGGCGCTGCAGCAGATGACCGGGCACGCTCCAGTGGCCCCATTCGCCGGCAAGCCCGTTGAAACCGGTCAGCAGGCGGCCCTGCAGGCAGAAGCCACCACCGGCACCAGTGCCGAGAATGGCGCCGAACATGCTGGGGTAGCCGTCAGCCGCGCCGCCGTGCGCTTCAGACAGGGCAAAGCACTGCAGATCGTTGCCGAAGTGCAGCGGGCGTTGCAGGCGTGCCTGCAGATCCTGCGCCACGCATTGGCCGGTCAGTGCAGGCACGTTCGCGCTGAGTTGGCGGCCGCTGCGGCGGTCGCGCACGCCGGGCAGGGCGATGCCGATGGCCGCATCGCTGCGGCCGAGGGCGGCGTCCGCCTCGGCGACCAGCGCCACCACCGCCTGCAGGAAGCCGTCGTAATCACCCTGTGGGGTGGCCACGCGGCGGCGCCAGGTGACCTGCATCGCCGCATCGCACGCCACCAGCTCGATCTTGGTGCCGCCGATGTCGATGCCGTAGCAGGCGTGGGCGATCAGCTCAGCCATGGTGGATGGTGACGCCCTTGACGACGCGGTTGACGGTGCCGTCCGGGAACGGGTTGTCCGGGGTCAGGCCCAGCGCGGCCGAGCGCTGCAGCGCGAACAACTGCGCGAAGCCCAGCCACACCGGTGCCAGCCACGGATCGTCCAGTGCCGGCACGGTGAGGGTGTATTCGTCATCGGCGCCGATGTCCGAATGCGGGCCGATCGCCAGCACCTGGCCGGCCACGCCGTCGCGGCGCAGTTCTTCCAGCAGGTCCTGTTCGTAGCGGCGCGCCAGCGGCTGCACGCTGCGCAGCACCACCACCAGGGTGTTGCCGTCCAGCGTCGACTTCGGGCCATGGCGGAACCCCAATGGCGTGTTGGCCAACGCCAGCACGCGGCCGGCGGTCAGCTCCAGCACCTTCAGCGCGCACTCGCGCGCCAGCGCTTCCAGCGGGCCGCTGCCGAGGTAGATGATGCGGTTGAACGGGCGCTGCGCCAGCGCCGCCACCGGTGCGTCCCACTGCGCCTGGCCTTCGCGGGCCAGCGCGGCGATCTGCTTCAGGCGCGCCACGCGCGCATCCCACGGCGAACGATCGAACACGGTCAGCGCAGCCAGCAGCATGCAGGTCAGGCTGCTGGTCATTGCGAAGGCGCGGTCGCAGCTGGCCGACGGCATCAGCAGGGTGCAGGTATCGGCATGCCCAGCGCCACGACGGGCCAGTTCGCCATCGGCGTTGCAGGTGATGTCCAGGAAGCGCGCGTCATCCACATCGCTGCGCACGCGCTCCACCGCGGCCACGCTTTCCGGGCTGGAACCGCTGCGGCCGAACGACACCAGCAGGGTCGGGCGGTCGCGCTGCAGGTACAGTGCCGGATGGGTCAGCAGGCTGGTGGTGTGCACCACGCGCACCTCGGCCGGCCACTGCGCATTGATCGCGTCGGCCACCATTTCGGCGATGAAGCCCGAACTGCCGGCGCCGGTGAACAGCACGCGCTGGTTGGGATCGTTGAGGCTGTTGCCAAGAAAGGCCTGCAGGCGGTCGCGGGCACGCGACAGGTCCTGGGCGAGGGCTTCCCACAGCGCGGGCTGCTGGGCGATTTCGGTAGCGGTATCGGCTCCGCCCAGGCGCTGCCAGGCGGACACATCGGAAAGCAGGGTGACGTCCATTCGGAGGTTCCAGTTGGGCCAGCGCACCATCTGCGTTTTCTTTCGAAATGTCAAACATCGAAAGTAAAAAGAAAGAAAACAGCGTGATGACTTTTCTTGCTGCCGAGTGCTCGGAAAAACGAAAGAACGGGGCGAATGCCGTATCGCACAATGCTTAACAGGCGGCTGCAAGCGTTTACACAAAGTATTGCAATGCAACATCTTTCGTTTCAAAGGAATATATCTTCCTTTTTCCTTTCAATTTGTTGACATCTTTCGAATCGCTGCCCTAGAGTCGGCCCAACCGCTTTCGAAACGCCCGGTGAACGGGTTGGGAGTCCGTGTGGAAATCTGCGTTCGTCGCTCGCCGCTGATGCTGGCCCTGGTGCCGGCCTTGATGCTGGCGTCCATGACGGCCCGCGCCGAGCCGGTCGGCAACCTGCGTTCGGTTGCCGCCAGCGCCAGCCGCGACGGCGTGCAGGGCTGGGACCTGCAGACCGACAAGGGCGCGCGCATCCGCATCGAACTGCCGGCCACCGACATCGTCCGCGTGCAGGCCGGCCGCAACGGCACGCTGACCGGTGCCGGCGACAAGGCCGCACCGATCGTGCTGCCCCAGCCCAAGGCGAACGTGAAGGCGCAGCTGGAAGAAGACGCACAGGAAATCCGCGTGCGCACCGATGCACTGGTCCTGCATGTACAGCGGCAGCCGCTGCGCATGCGCCTGGAACGCTTGGACAACGGCCAGCCCACCGCGCTGTGGCAGGAACTGCAGCCGCTGGACCTGGATGCCACGCAGAGCGTGCAGGTGTTGTCCTCGCAGGCTGATGAAGGCTACTTCGGTGGCGGCCAGCAGAACGGCCGCTACCAGTTCAAGGGCCGCGAGCTGGAGGTGTCCTACTCCGGCGGCTGGGAAGAGGGCGACCGCCCCAGTCCTGCACCGATGCTGCTGAGCAGCCGTGGCTGGGGCATGCTGCGCAACACCTGGAGCGATGGCAGCTACGATCTGCGCGAGGCCGACCAGGCCACGCTGCTGCATCGCGAAGACCGCTTCGATGCCTATTACTTCGTCGGCGCCGACCTGCCGAAACTGATCGAGCGCTACACCCAGCTGACCGGCCGCCCGAACATGGTCGCGCGCTGGGCGCTGTCCTACGGCGATGCCGATTGCTACAACGACGGCGACAACAGCGGGAAGCCCGGCACCGTGCCCGAAGGCTGGAGTGACGGCCCGACCGGCGCCACGCCGGATGTGATCGACTCGGTGGCCAAGCAGTACCGCGCCCACGACATGCCCGGTGGCTGGATCCTGCCCAACGATGGCTACGGCTGCGGTTACAAGAAGCTGCCGGAAACCGTGCAGGGCTTGGCCAAGTACGGCTTCCGCACCGGTCTGTGGACCGAGAACGGCGTCGACAAGATCGCCTGGGAAGTGGGCAAGGCCGGCAGCCGCGTGCAGAAGCTGGACGTGGCCTGGACCGGCAAGGGCTACCAGTTCGCGATGGATGCCAACCGCCAGGCGTTCAACGGCATCCTCGACAATTCCGATTCGCGCCCGTTCCTGTGGACGGTGATGGGCTGGGCCGGCATCCAGCGCTACGCCGTAGCGTGGACCGGCGACCAGAGCAGCAGCTGGGATTACATCCGCTGGCACGTGCCGACCCTGGTCGGGTCGGGCCTGTCCGGCATGGCCTACGCCAGTGGCGATGTGGATGCGATCTTCGGCGGCAGCGCCGAGACCTTCACCCGCGACCTGCAGTGGAAAGCCTTCACCCCGGTGCTGATGGGCATGAGCGGCTGGTCGTCGAACGCACGCAAGCACCCCTGGTGGTACGACGAGCCCTATCGCAGCATCAACCGCGATTACCTGAAGTTGAAGATGCGCCTGACCCCGTACATGTACGGCCTGGTGCACGAGGCCGCGCAGACCGGTGCACCGCCGGTGCGCGGCCTGATGTGGGACAACCCGCGCGACCCGCATGCGCAGGATGAAACCTACAAGTACCAGTTCCTGCTTGGCCGCGACCTGCTGGTGGCGCCGGTGTACCGCAGCCAGGCCGCCAGCCGTGGCTGGCGCCGCGACATCCACCTGCCGGCCGGCGGCTGGATCGACTACTGGGATGGCCGCCGCGTGCAGGCCGGCGCCGACGGCCGCCAGCTCGACCGCCAGGTGGACCTGGCCACACTGCCGGTGTTCGTGCGTGCCGGTGCGATCCTGCCGATGTACCCGTCGATGCTGTTCGACGGCGAAAAGCCGCTCGATGAAGTGACCTTCGATCTGTATCCGCAGGGCGAGTCGCAGTACACGCTGTACGAAGACGATGGCAACACGCGCCGCTACCAGCAGGGTGAGTCGAGCACGCAGGTAATCCGCGTGCAGGCGCCGGCACAGGGCAGTGGCCCGGTGCAGGTGCAGATCGATGCGGTGCAGGGCCAGTACAACGGCCAGCTGGCGCAGCGTCGTTATGGCCTGCGCGTGCTCAGCCGCCAGGCGCCACGTGCAGTGCAGGCCGGTGGCCGCGCGTTGCCGGCGCTGGCCGATGCGGCGGCGTTCAACGGTGCGGCTGAGGGCTGGTACTTCGATGCCAAGGAGCGCCGTGGCACGCTGCACGTACGTACCGCTACCCAGGACATCCGCCAGCCGCTGCAGCTGCAGCTGGACTTCGCAGTCGCTGCCGCAGCCGCCGATGATGCCTATCCGGCCGCGCCGGTGCTGGGCCGCGAACTGCCGGCCGACAGCCTGCTGGTGGTCAACCGCCCGGCCGAAGAGCCCGGCCATGCGCTGGAAAATGCCTTCGATGATGACCCGGGCACCTGGTTCCGCAGCGTGCGCAACCAGGCCGTGCGCACCGGCGCCCACGAGTGGGTGATCGGCTTCGGCGAGCGGAAGATGATCGATGGCATCGACATCGCGCCACGCAATGACAAGAACTGGAAGCACGGACAGGTACGTGACTATGAGGTCTACCTGGGCGACAGCAACGGTGAGTGGGGCGAGCCGATCGCCCGCGGCCGCCTGCAGTTGAAGGATGGCGTGCAGCGCATCGACTTCCCGGCCCACGCCGGCCGCCTGCTGCGCTTCCGCGTGCTGAGCGTGCAGAACCCGGAAGGCGATGGTGCCAGCAGCACCGATCCGATGGTTACCGCCGCACGGGGCAGTGCCCGCGCCTTCGATGCGCTGCAGCCGCGCGACGTCGGCCCGATCGCACTGTCCACCTTCCACATCCTCGAACACCAGGAACCGGAGCGACCGGCCCGGCAGCGCTATCTCTCCGAGCTGCCGGTGCCGGCCGCGCTGGCCAGCCAGGTGCGCGCCGACCAGTCGTTCCGTGGCGATGCCGGCATGCGCATGAACGGCCTGCAGTTCCGCCGTGGCCTGGGCGTCGGCGCCAACAGCCGCATCGACCTGCGCCTGCTGGGCGGCTGGCACCTGCTGCGTGCCGACCTCGGCATCGACGACGCCTGCCGCAGCGCCGGTGGCCTGCAGTTCCAGGTCTGGGGTGACAACCGCCTGCTGTACGACAGCGGCCTGGTGAAGGCACCCGGCGTGGTCAAGCCGGAGCTGGACATCCGTGGCCTTTCCACCCTGAGCCTGCGCACGCTGGGTGCGCAGGGCAGTCAACCCGCCCAGGTCTGCGCCAACTGGGCCAATGCCGTACTGATCGGCCAGGAGGGCGACTCCGCCAGCATCGTCGCCCCATGACCCCCTCGTAACACCGCTCCTCCCCCGCCCATTCCGACTACGGCCCTCATGGCCGTGGCCCGGGAGCGTTTTGCCCGCCGAACGCCCACGCGCTCACTCAGTTGCGCCGCACCCCTGCCAGGAGAGAACCCCGATGTTGCCCGTCCGCCACCACCGCCCCCCCTGTCGCTCGATCGCTCCGCTGACGCTGGCCATCGCCGGCGCGCTGTTCTCGATTGCCGCTCCCGCCGTTGCCCAGGAGAGCAAGGACAAAGCCACCGACCTGGCCCGCATCGAGGTCACCGGTTCCAACATCCGCCGCACCGACGTTGAAACCGCCTCGCCGGTGCAGGTAATCAGCAAGCAGGACATCCAGAACATGGGTGCGCGCACGCTGTTGCAGGTGCTCGACAATCTACCTGCCGCACGTCCGGCGCAGCAGGATGCGCGTTCGTTGTTCACCGGTTCCGACGGTGCCTCGCAGGCCAACCTGCGCGGCCTCGGTGCCCAGGGAACGCTGGTGCTGCTGAATGGTCGTCGCCTGTCGTACTACGGTGCACCGGCCGGCTTCCAGACCCAGTTCGTCAACATCGACGCGATCCCGGCTGCGGCCATCGAACGCATGGAAGTGCTGACCGACGGCGCTTCGGCGGTGTACGGCACCGACGCGGTGGCCGGCGTGATCAACGTGATCACCAAGCGCAACTTCCAGGGCGCCGAGGTCAGCTTCACCAACGACACCTCCTCGCGCATCGACTCCTACGGCGAGCGCCAGGCCAGCATCACCGCCGGCTTCGGTGACCTGGCCGAGAACCGCTTCAACATCTACGGTGCGGTCAACATGTACCGCCGCGACGCGATTCCGCTGAGCGATTTCTACGACAAGCGGCCCGACCAGTACTACGTCAACAATCCGAACTACCTCAACAACCTGCGCCTGGGCGTGGGCAGCAAGCCGGGTGAATTCAATCCGGGCACTTACTTCGCCTTCGATCCGGTCACCGGCCGCCGCGTGCAGGAAGCCGCGCCGGGCTGCAAGAACGTGCTGACCAGTGAAGCGGCCGGTCCGCGTTGCGTCTGGGAAACCTGGATGAACAACGAGATCGATGCCGGCGCCAAGTCCGAGCGCAACACCGCCTACCTCAACGGCACCTTCCTGGTCGGTGACAACACCGAGATCTTCGCCGAGGCGACCTACACCGACATCGACCTGCGCGCCAACGGTGGCACGCCGCGCACCTACGGCACCACCACCGGCAACCCGACCAGCTGGTTCTCGCGCAATACCGGCAACACCGTCAACCAGTTCCTGTACCCGTTCCTGGGCCCGAACAACGAATACAACCACGCCAGCCCGCAGCTGAAGGCACTGATGGGCGGGGTGGTCGGCCTGAACTACCTGCTGCAGGATGCCGGCCCGAACTACTTCGGCCAGCGCAACACCGACAAGAGCTACCGCGTGCTGGCCGGTGCGCGTGGCAACCGCGGTGACTGGAACTGGGAAACCGCGTTCGCCAGCGCCGGTACCCACTCCACCACCTACCAGACGATCAACGTCAACACCAAGGGCTTCGAGAAGGCCTTCGGCCCGTACACGATCGATCCGGGTACCGGTCGGGTGATCATCTCCGACCACCCGGCGTACAAGTTCGGCGAGATCAGCGAAGCCAACGCCGCGCTGATCCGTGAAGCGTTCCCGACCTTCGACATCCAGTCGTGGACCCGCCTGCATACCCTGGACGGCAAGATCGAAGGACCGCTGTTCCAGCTGCCGGCCGGTGAGATGCGTGCCGCGTTTGGCTTCAACGCCAGCCGCGAGACCTTCTACACCCCGGGTAATGCGGATGCGGCCAACGGCCTGATCACCCAGCAGGGTGGCTCGTGGTTCGATGGCAAGCGCAACACCTATGCGCTGTTCGCCGAGACCGTGGCGCCGATCACCGACAAGCTGGAACTGGATGCGGCGGTGCGCGTGGACAAGTACCCGAACTTCAGTGCCAACGTGGCGCCGAAGATCGGCTTCAAGTACCAGGCCTTCGACCAGCTGATGCTGCGCGGCACCTATTCCACCGGCTTCCGCGCACCGAGCCTGGCCGAGTCCGGCAACGGCGGCGTGTTCGCACAGCTCGGTGGCTTCCGTGACGAGCTGCGCTGCGGCGAGACCAACGCCATCGCCAACCTGCTGCTGAAGTCGCAGCGGCCGGGTGACGTCGACCTCGGCAAGAACCTGCTGAACGTCGACTGCAGCCGCACCGTGGCGCGCATGACCCAGCCGAACAAGGACCTGAAGCCGGAAAAGGCCAAGATCGCCACCCTCGGCTTCGTATACGAGCCAGCAACCTGGCTGTCGGTGTCGGCCGACTACTGGTTCATCTACCGTGACAATGAAATCGTCGCGCCGGACTACCGCCGCATGGAAGACATCATTTCGATGTCGCGCTCGCCGATCACCGACAGCGACCGTGCCAATCTTGCCCAGTTGGCGGCGATGTGCGCCGACCCGGCCAGCGGCGTGAGCTGCCCGGCCACCCTGCCGGGCTACTCCGCCGGCAACGTGGCCAGCGTGGTTGGCCAGTACAAGAACCGCGGCAAGACGCTGATCGACGGCTTCGACATCGACGCGCGCAGCCGCTTCTCGCTGGGCGACTGGGGCAACCTGAACATCGGCCTGGCCGCCACCATCGCCAACCGCAACCGCTTCTACATGGACGCGGAGAACGGCTGGTACTACGGCGACGTGGTGGGCTACTACAACAACCCGCGCCTGCGTGCCACGCTCAATGCCGACTGGACCTACAAGCAGGTCACCACCAGCATGTTCGTCAACTACGTGGGCGGCACCAAGTGGGCCACCGACCAGATCGACGAAGAGAGCAACAACAAGGAAACCTGCACCGGCGGCTACCTGGCCCTGCAGAAGAGCAAGTGCGATGGTGCACCGTCGTGGTGGACCGCCAACATGAGCGTCACCTGGCGCCCGGATGACGCGTGGAACCTGAGCTTCACCGTCAAGAACCTGTTCAACCGCCTGCCGTTCTACGATCCGAACAGCTTCCTGGGTGACTCCAGTGACTACGCCACCATCTTCGGTCGTGGTTACAGTGTGACCATCGGCTACCGATTCAAGTAATTCCGTTTGCGTGACCCGGCGGGCCGGCTACGGCCGGCTCGCTGCCAAGAGGAGAGATGTCTGCCATGAAGCGTAGGGAATTCATCGCGGCCAGTGCCGCTGTCGCCGCCAGCAGCCTGCTGCCGCAGACCCCGGCATGGGCACGCGGGCGCAAGGTGCGCCTGGCCATGATCGGCACCGGGATGCGTGGGCTGGTGCTGCTGAAGGAGCTGGTGCGCCGCGACGATGTCGAGGTGGTCGCGTTGTGCGACATCGAGCCGATCATGCTCGGCCGCGCCATGGACATGGTGGCCAAGGCCGGCAAGCCGGCCCCGAAGACCTACGGCCAGGATCGCGACACCAATGCCTGGAAGCGCCTGCTGGATCAGAAGGGCATCGATGGCGTGATCATCGCCACGCCGTGGGAGTACCACGCGCCGATGGCGATTGCCGCGATGCAGGCCGGCGTGGCCGTGGGCTGCGAAGTAGTGGCCGGCATCACCCTGCAGGACCACTGGGACGTGTTGAAGACCCAGCTGAGCACCGGTACCCCGTACATGCTGCTGGAGAACGTCTGCTACCGCCGCGACGTGATGGCGGCGTTGCAGATGGTGCGCCAGGGCCTGTTCGGCGAGCTGGTGCATCTGCAGGCCGGCTACCAGCACGACCTGCGCGGCGTGAAGTTCAATTCTGGCGATCCCAACCAGCCGTACGACAGCGGCGTGGAGTTCGGTCCCAAGGGCTGGAGCGAAGCGCGCTGGCGCACCGAGCATTCGGTGGAGCGCAACGGCGAGCTGTACCCCAGCCACGGCATCGGCCCGTGCGCGATGTACACCGGCATCAACCGTGGCAACCGCTTCACCCACATCAATGCCTTCGCGACCAAGGCGCGTGGCCTGCACGAATACACCGTGGCCAAGAGTGGCGGCACCACCCACCCCAGCACCAAGGTGAAGTTCAAGCTCGGCGACATCGTGACCACCACGCTGGCCTGCGAGAATGGCGAGACCATCCTGCTGCAGCACGACACCTCGTTGCCGCGCCCGTACTCGATGGGCTTCCGCGTGCAGGGCACCAAGGGCCTGTGGATGGACGTGAACCATTCGATCCACATCGAAGGCCGCAGCCCGCCGCACCAGTGGGAAGAGTTCAAGAAGTACCAGGACGAGTACGAGCACCCGCTGTGGAAGCAGAACGCCGACACCGCCGCCAGCGCCGGCCACGGTGGCATGGACTGGTTCGTCATCCATGCCTTCGTGGAAGCGCTGAAGGCCAAGGCGCCGATGCCGATCGACATCTACGATGCGGTGACCTGGAGTGCGATCACGCCGCTGAGCGAGCAGTCGATCGCCAACGGTTTCCAGACGCTGGAGTTCCCGGACTTTACTGCTGGCGCGTGGAAGCAGCGCAAGCCGATCTTCGCGTTTGATGGCAGGTACTGAGGTTTATCCCTTCCCTGCTGTGACGGAAACGCCGGGCCATGCCCGGCGTTTCTGTTTCTGGAAGCATTCGCCTTGTAGAGCCGAGCCCACGCTCGGCTGCTTGTTCGGTCGGCCGCTCGCTTTATCAGAAAACTCTGAAATCCGACCCACTCCACAGTTTCTGACTTGAATGTGTAAACCACATCGGAGATGACGTCCTCCATGCGGTCAGGCCGCATTCCGGACCAGGGACGATCCGAAGCATGACGTGGCCAGGCATTAGCCCCATGTTCTCGTTCCCGCCGGAGCTGTGTTCGTCCAGGAAGGAGAACAGGGATGTTGAAGCGATTGAAGGATCTGTCGAGCGCAGTGCTGGCGATGGCCGCGCTGGGATGCATGGGCACCTCTGCGGTTCAGGCGCAGAAGGTGAAGAAGCAGTGGTTCGCGTTCGCGTCCGGCAACCAGCCCCGCGCGACGGAGAAGCTGGTACAAAAGGACATTGAAACCCGCTTTGCCGCCCATCAGGCCTATGGCCCCTTCAGCTGGGAGATGCGGGGGACCACTACCCTGACCGACAAGATCATCTATGACTACGCGATCAAGCCCGCGAAGCTGATCAAGACCGATTGGACATACCGCTTCGACAGCCAGGCGCATGGCTCCGAGGAGGCGCTGTTCGAGGCGCTCAGGCTGACGGTGCCCAAGGAGCCCGCCTGCCCGGCGCCGCAGGTTTCGATGACGCAGGCATGGACGGGGATCCCTGGCGGTGGCGCAGGTGCCGGCGCCGATGGCAGCAATGTGGGTGAGCGGGGCGTGGCCACCGTTTCCTACCACTCCTTCAACGCAGGCAGTGCAACCTGCGAGCCGATGACAGCGCCACGTCCTGTCCAGCGGACACGCGAAGTGAAGTGCCCCAATACCAGCAGCACCATCATGAAGTGGCGTGAAGATCTTCAGATGTGCGGCATGCCCCCGGCGCTTGAGACGGGGACGGCGGCGATGACCCGTCGATATTACAGCACGATGATCGCGCAACAGTGTGATGCACCTGGAAATCCATGCGACCCGACAACTGGCGACAAGACCCAGCCCGAACCCGATTTCGATCTGGGCTGGATCAGCTTCCGCCGTCACTACCACTCGTTGACCAGCACGCCTGGAGCCGCCTTGGGCACGGGTTGGACGCACTCGCACAACCTGCGGTTGACGGTCGGTGTGGACAGCACCACGTTCCCACCGGGCACCGAGGTGAAGGTCGGTCGGATCGGTCAGGACGGCACGCACCTCGCTTTCCCCAAGCGCGGCGCCTACTACGAAGCCAATGACGGCAGCGGCGAGCGGGTAACGCAGCAAGGTTCCAACTGGCTGCTCTCACGCGCCGGGGAGCGCATCCTGTTCAGTTCCACCGGTCTGATGCAGCGTCGCGATTTCGAGGACGGAACGTCGCTGACCTATGCACACGACAGCCGTGGCCGCCTGCTCAGCATCACCCATTCCACCGGGCGGCGTCTGGATATTCAGTATCTCCTGCCAGGTGACGACTCGCTGATCTCCGCTGTGATGGTCGCCGGCCAGCCTGTGGTGAACTACGCCTATTCACCGGCCGGCGAACTGATCCGTGCGACCTACGCAGACGGCGCCAGTCGTACGTACCACTATGAGGACGCCCGCTTCCCGGGTTACCTGACTGGCATTACCGCCGAAGACAACCAGCGCTACAGCTGGTACGGCTATGACGCGCAAGGGCGGGTCACCTGCAGCCGCCATTCCGGTGACTGCAGCCAAGCCGACGTGGGCATCGATGGCGTGCGCCTGGAGTACACCCCGGCAGGCACCACCATCGTCACCGACGCGCTGGGCAAGCAGAGTACGTACGCATTGACCGCCAGCGGTACCAGCGGCCTTCCGCGCAAGGTCAATGGCATCACCGAAAGCAACGGCAGCATCACTCGCGCCTATCTGCCCGAGGGCACCGATTTCCGGCGTCGGCTGCAGTCGGTGACCGATCGCCGTGGTGTCGTCACCAGCTACGTCTATGCCGAGGCCAGCGATGCTGCCGTAGGCGCCGTCAGCGTGACCACCACCACCGAAGCGGCCGGTACTCCGGATCAGCGCGTCAGCGAAACGCGCGTGGCCATGGACAGCAATCGGCTGGTGCAGCAGACCGTCGGTAACCGTGAGATCCGCATCGCACGCAATGCACGCCTCCAGCCGACCACCATCACCGTACGCGACAGGGTGACCGGTGATACCCGCATCACCACGCAGACCTACTGTGAGGCCGAAGGGCCGGAGTGCCCGCTGGTGGGACTGCTGCGTAGCGTGGATGGCCCACGCAGTGATGTGGCGGATGTCTCCACCTATGCCTACTACACCGCGGACGACGCGGGATGCGCGACCAGTGGTGCCTGCAGTTATCGCAAGGGCGACCTGCGCAGCGTGACCAATGCGCTGGGCCAGACGGTCGAGACCTTGGCCTACGACGCGTTCGGGCGGCCGTTGTCGGTCAAGGATGCCAACGGCGTGGTCACCGATTACACCTACCATGCGCGCGGCTGGCCGACCTCGGTCACCGTGCGCGGTGCCACCACAGCCGAGGATCGGGCGACCCAGATCAGCTACTGGCCGACCGGCCAGGTGCAACAGGTCACCGAGCCTGACGGCAGCAGCGTTACCTATGTCTACGACGCCGCCCAGCGGCTGACGGACATCGCCGACAGCGCTGGCAACACCATCCACTACACGCTGGACAACGCCGGCAATCGCCTCAAGGAAGACACGCTGGATGCAGGCGGCACCCTGCGCCGCACCCTGGCACGGACGTTCAACACGCTCGGCCAGCTGACCGCATTGAAGGACGCAGGCAACCATGCTACCGGCTTTGCCTACGATGCCAACGGCAACCCGCAGACGGTCACCGACGCCCTGCAGCGCGTGACCAGCCAGCAGTACGACCCGCTGAACCGCCTGGCCCAGACCCTGCAGGACGTCGGCGGCGTTGCGGCGGAGATCCGCAGCCAGTACAACGCGCTGGACCAGGTCACCCAGGTTACCGACCCGAAGGGTCTGCATACGACCTATGCTTACAACGGGTTCGGTGACCTGACCGGGCAAGTCAGCCCGGACAGTGGCGCCAGCAGCTTCACCGTGGATGCCGCCGGCAATCGCAAGACGGCCACCGATGCACGCGGCGTCACCGCCACCTATCACTACGATGCACTCAACCGCCTGATCGGCATTGCCTATCCGGACCCCAATCTGGACGTGGGCTACAGCTATGACGTGGCGCCGGCCGCCTGTGCCGCCGACGAGCGCTTCGCCAAGGGCCGCCTGGGGCAGGTGCTGCACGCCAATGCCAGCACCCAGTACTGCCATGACCGCTTCGGCCAGGTCACCCGCAAGGTGCAGACCGTCAACGGTGTCGCCAGCACGCTGCGCTATGCCTACAGCAAGTCGGGTCGCCTGACTGCGTTGACCTACCCCGACGGCAGCGTGGCCGACTACGTGCGCGATACCCAGGGCCGCATCAGCCAGATCGGCCTGACCCGCCCCGGCCAGGCGCGCCAGATCGTGGTGAACAACGTGACCTACGCGGCCTTCGGCCCGGCCACCGGCTGGGCCTATGGCAATGGTCGCCAGCTGCAGCGCCCGTTGGATCTGGATCATCGCCCGCAGGCGGTGCACGACCCGGCTGCAGGCGGCCTGTCGCTGGGCTACGGCTACGACCCGGTCGGTTCAATTACCGAGCTGAAGAACGGCGCAGGCTCGTCGGTGCTGGCCAAGTACGCCTACGACACGCTGGGTCGCCTGACCCAGACCCAGGACGGCACGACCGGCACCCCGATTGAAACCTATGCCTATGACGCCACCGGTAATCGCACCGCGCTGACTACCTCAGCAGGCGCCGCCAGCTACACCTATCCCGCAACCAGCCACCGGCTGACCGCCGTGGATGGCGAGGCGCGCAACCATGACGCGGTGGGCAACACCACCAGCATCGGCGGCAAAACGTTCACCTACAACGATGCCAACCGCATGAACGCAGTGAAGCAGGGCGATGCTGTACTGGAAAGCTACGCCTACAACCATCGCGGTGAGCGCGTGCTGCGTACCCCGGCCAGTGGCGCGGCTCAGATCACCCTGTATGACGAAGCAGGGCAGTGGCTGGGCAATTACTCGGCCACGGGCCAGGCGCAACAGCAGGCCATCTGGCTGGACAACTACCCGGTGGCGTTGATCAACATGCCGGCCACCGGCGTGCCGGAACTGGCCTACGTGCAGCCGGATCACCTGGGCACACCGCGCGTGGTGATCGATCCGGTGCGTGATGTCGCGATCTGGGAGTGGAGCAACAAGAGCGAAGTGTTCGGCAACCAGATTCCAAGTGCCGACCCGGATGGCGATGGTGTGGCATTCGAGCTGGCACTGCGCTTCCCGGGTCAGCAGGCGACGGCTGCGAGTGGGTTGTTCTACAACTACCAGCGCGAGTATGACCCGGCGGTGGGGCGGTACTCGCAGAGTGATCCGATTGGGTTGGACGGGGGCATTAATACCTATGCCTATGCAGAAGGAGATCCGCTGAGCTATGTTGACCCTTTGGGGCTTCAAAGCGTTGGCCCCACTGGTGCTTACATAGGAGGGGAGCCTTGGGCTTCAGACGCGTGCATGGATGCTGCGATTCTGGATTCTGCGTTGAATTTGACACCCGGCGTCGGGACGCTCAAAGCCTTCACTGAAGGCGCCAGCTCTCTGGATTCGATGTCCGCAGTGATGAGCACGACGGCTGCCGCAACTGAAGTGCACACGCAAAGGGCGGATGCGGCCTCAAATGCGAGGATTCAGGAGCTTAATCGCTGGGGGAGAAATCGCAAGGAGCAAGCTTCGCTGAGGACAGCTATCCAGGCCAACAAGGGTCTAAACCAACTCTTGCGTGTGGTTGGTCGAAATTTGGGATTGTTGAGTGTGGGCGTTGAGACCATAAAATTCTCTCAAGCAGCTGAGGAGTGCATGTGCAAAGCGAAATAATTAGAGATACAAGGCGTAGATTGACAGCGTGCTTTACTGTCGCTTCGCTTAACTTCATGGTTCTGATGATCCCGAGGCTTGCGGGCGGCGAGATATACCTATTGGTAACTTCTGGGATTCTTCTTAATTTGATCTCGGCTTGGCGTTTGCTGCGCGGTGTGAAGCCAATGATGAATGAGGTCGAGCACCTGAGTGATGTGGCCCTTTCCAAGCGCTGGACAATGGTGATCGGATTTCTAGGGACGGTGGCCGTACTCTTTTCGGGATTCCAGGGTCTTCTTGATAGGCAGGTTGTTCCATTTCTTGTCTGCGGCTATTTATTCCTTCTTGTCGTTCCCGCCAAGATCATGAATCTGGCTGTTGCGAGGCGGATGGAGGACCAAGGCGGGAGGTGAATAAGTCAAAGCAGGCGGTGATCCTGTGGGATTATATGAATGCAATGCCTTGCCGGAATGCTCCTTCAGGGGTTGGAAGAATAGAACGGCTTGAGAGAATCGCCGTTCATGCGTCGGCCCGCATGAAGGTAACCGTCTCCCCGCGGCTGATGACCAGCGAGCAGTACGATCCGCTGAACCGCCTGATCGGCATCGCCTATCCGGACCTCAATCTGGATGTGGGCTACAGCTATGATGTGGCGCCGGCTGCCTGTGCCGCCGACGAGCGCTTTGCCAAGGGGCGCCTCGGGCAGGTGCTGCACGCCAATGGCAGCACCCAGTACTGCCATGACCGTTTCGGCCAGGTCACCGGCAAGGTGCAGACCGTCAATGGTGTGGCCAGCACACTGCGCTATGCCTACAGCAAGTCGGGTCGCCTGACTGCGTTGACCTACCCCGACGGCAGTGTGGCCGACTATGTACGCGATAGCCAGGGGCGCGTCAGCCAGATCGGCCTGACCCGGCCCGGCCAGGCACGCCAGATCGTGGTGAACAACGTGACCTACGCGGCCTTCGGCCCGGCCACCGGCTGGGCCTATGGCAACGGCCGCCAGCTGCGGCGTCCGCTGGACTTGGACTATCGCCCGCAGGCGGTGCACGACCCGGCTGCGGGCGGCCTGCCATTGGGCTACGGCTACGACCCGGTCGGTTCGATCACCGAGCTGAAGAACGGCGCGGGCTCGACGGTGCAGGCCAAGTACGCCTACGACACGCTGGGCCGCCTGACCCAGACCCAGGACGGTACGACGGGCACGCCGATCGAAACCTATGCCTATGACGCCACCGGCAATCGCACCGCGCTGACCACCTCGGCAAGCACCGCCAACTACACCTATCCCGCAACCAGCCACCGGCTGACCGCAGTGGATGGCGAGGCGCGCAACCATGACGCGGTGGGCAATACCACCAGTATCGGCAGCAAGACGTTCACCTACAGCGATGCCAATCGCATGAACGCGGTGAAGCAGGGTAACGCCCCACTGGAGAGCTACGGTTACAACCACCGCGGCGAGCGCGTGCTGCGTACCCCGGCCGGTGGCGCAGCGCAGATCACGTTGTACGACGAGGCTGGGCAGTGGCTGGGCAACTACTCGGCCACGGGCCAGGCGCAGCAGCAGGCCATCTGGCTGGACAACTACCCGGTGGCGCTGATCAATGTGCCGAGTACCGGCGTGCCGGAACTGGCCTACGTCCAGCCGGATCACCTAGGTACGCCGCGCGTGGTGATCGATCCGGTACGGGGTGATCGATCCGGTACGGAATGTCTCGATCTGGGAGTGGAGCAACAAGAGCGAGGTGTTCGGCAACCAGATTCCGAGTGCCGATCCGGACGGCGATGGCGTGGCGTTTGAACTGGCGCTGCGATTCCCGGGCCAGCAGGCGACGGATGCGAGTGGGTTGTTCTACAACTACCAGCGGGAATACGACCCGGCGGTGGGCCGTTATTCGCAGAGTGATCCGATTGGGTTGGATGGGGGAGTGTCCACCTTCTCCTATGTATCAGCTGATCCAGTGCGGGCAGCTGATCCGCTCGGACTGCTGGCCAATTGCACTTGTGTGGACGGCGGAGTTCAGATCGACATCCCTATTCGTTTCGGTGGTGAGGGAGCTACTCCTGAGACTCTGAGTAAAATAATAAATGCAATTGAATCGACCTGGTCTGCGCCCGGATTTACAGTCACTGTTAGCCAGCCGGAGAAAGGGCGGTTAAACCGTGTTGAGGTTCCGCTGGGGAAGGGGGTATCGACTGTAACCGGAGGCAGTGTCGGTAAATGGTATGCAGGAAACACTGAGTGGACAGCTGCGCACGAGGCAGAGCATTTGATGAAATTCAAGTACGATGGTCGTTTTGATATGTACGATGTGGTGTCACAGGCGCCCTCTCGTTCTACTAAGCCCGTTCCGGGGTGGGAGGGGAACATCATGGCAGAGCATCTGGGCGTTCCAGACGCTAGGGTTCGGGACGCTATCAAGAAGAGATTGAGGTGCAAATGATAGGGAATCTACGCGTGGCTGCGCTCCTTCTTCCATTGCTAGGAGGCTGTAGCACTAGTCAGTTCAAACACGCTGAATGGAGTTCAGATTGGGTGGATGTTTCATCGGATGAGATCATTCCTGGGAACTCCACGACACTTCGGAGTGATCGCTTGGCCACCTTGAATCCGCAGAGTGAAAATTCGATTGCTCAGTGGATGCTCGCTCAAAACTTGAGCATCGTTCACGCATCGGATGCTGCTGAGAAATTCGCGCCTCTACAGTTGAATGGGTTAGTGCCGGCAGAGGGGGAGACTATTTATCTCGTCAGAGCGGCCTCGGATGCAGGAGGCGGAAATTTTGTCGGCTACGTAAATGACAGTGGGATTCTCATCTTGTATGGGGTAATGGGAAGTTGTGGGGAGCAGGTGCATCGAGTGGTTGCTGTGAGCTTGAATAAGAAGCCTGCCAAGATCTTCGGAGGGTGCTCAGGGGCGCTCTGAAGATTTGTTATGTGAAGTGGGTTTGAGGCGGGAAGAGGAAATTGGGAATTTCATTTGCGAGCGCATGGAGAGTGCAGATTATTGATTCAAGCCGGAAGGAGGGGGGATTCCACCTGTCCCTCTGGCGGCGGGTAATGGTAAATAATCAGCGCAAATCGGGGCTGTGCAGGGGTTGTCTCGATGCAGGAGATCTATTCTTGCGCTCGTTATCCCTCTCATCCGTCTGCGTGCTCGCCCTTGGCGGATGCGAGAATGACCGTTTAGGAGAGCTGCAGCTGAAGCCCATTTATGCGGATCTGAGTAGTTCGTACTACGGTGGGATGTGCGAGGGTGAAGTGGGGCCAGGCACGAGCGCCGAGAGTGTTCGTGCGATGCGCATTAGTACGGTCGCTGGTGATTGTGCAGTGCTCTACTTGGATGGAGTAGATTGGGCTGGTGAACTCGTGATCTATGAAGCGGAGACTGGAAATCTCCCTGAATGTTCCGCGTTGGTACGGAAGCTCGAGGTCAGACGAGCAAGTGCGGCCGTTCTCGCCAGAGCGAGAGAAATGTGTAAGTAGTGATTTTCAGCTGTTTCCAGTTTTACCGTAAGTATGTGGGTGCCAACCGCATGAGCGCGGTGAAACAAGGAAATACTGTACTGGAAAGCTACGCCTACAACCATCGCGGCGAGCGCGTGCTGCGCACCCCGACCGGTGGCACGGCACAGATCACCCTGTATGACGAGGCGGGGCAGTGGCTGGGCAACTACTCGGCCAGTGTGGCTGACTACGTGCGCGATACCCAGGGGCGCACAAGTGGCGACGTCATGAGGGGTGGCTTTCCATCGAATCCCACCGTTGCGCAGGTCCATTCAATAGGGTGTCAGTGTCTAACTCCATATTATTCAGATCTCTCGCATCCTCTGCTATCTAATTCCGAGACGGGTCCTCTTGATCTGATTGATCTGGTTCGAGACTCCATAACAAACTGGCGGTCGCGGAGGTAGCTGAATGATTCTGCGAGCATTCGGAGTAGTGGTTGGGCTTGTTACCATAGCGTTTGGCCTGGCAGTAATCGGCGGCGCATTGGTTGGGACTGGGCCTTGCCGAGTGAACTGTGATCTATACATGTCGATTATTCGACTTGTAGGGCAGGAGCATTACAATAAAATGATTGGGGTGGCGTGGATCATCGGTGGCGCCATGTTTATTGTTGCTTCGATGCTGATTGGGAAGAGAAAAACTCCCCTTCGCCGAGGCGGAAAGAAGGCGCGGTTGTAAGGGATTCAAGTAGGCTGGAGTCAGCATCGTTCAGTGCGAATGAATTGAAAGTCGTTCGACTGCTCTTCTGCTCGTGGCTTAGCTGCAGAGCGGGGTAAGGATGAGAGTTGTTCTGCCTTCGGCAACTGGCTGCAGTCTGGAACGCAAAGTAGCCATGATGTCGAGCGACTGATGACCTCGGTAAAGCAGTCCGCTACCCTGTCACGATGGAACTCGACAAGGAAGTTCTTCGAATGTCATTGGAATCAGTTTTCGAAGCCCTTTGCATGCTTGCTATCGCAACGTTGTTGATGGCATTCGTTGCGCGAATTTTTCTGGTTTGGGAGTTAAAGAAAAATTCGCCTGAACTGTGGGATTCCCTTGGCAGGCCTGCGATCCTGGAGCGAGATCATTTCTTGACCAAGTACCCGATCTGCGGATGGAAGCGGGTGTGCAACGGCGCATCAGGAGCGCGCAGGTTGTTACTCTTGGCGTTCTGGGCCTCGTCCCTTGTATATCTTATATTGCTGATTCCCTTGGTCGTGATCTGGGTTATGCAGTGATCAAACCCTCCTCCATTGGTCTGAAATCATTGCCTTAAGCTCTGTCCACCTGACCACGTACGCCCAGCCCAGCCCAGCCCGGACGGCACGACCGGCACGCCGATCGAAACCTAGGCGTATGACGCCACCTGCAATTGCACCGCACTGACCCGCTCGGCAGGCACCGCCAGCTAGACCTATCCGGCGACCAGCCATCGGCTGACGGCGGTGGACGGAGAAGCGCGCAACCATGACACGGCAGGCAACACCACCAGCATCGGCAGCAAGGTGTTCACCTACAACGATGCCAACCGCATGAGCGCGGTGAGGCAGGGCAATGCCGTGGTGGAAAGTTACGCCTACAACCACCGTGGTGAGCGCCCGCTGCGCACCCCGGTGGGTGGCGCGACTCAGACCACTCTGTATGACGAAGCAGGGCAGTGCCTTGGCGACTACTCGACCACGAGTTAGGCGCAGCAGCGGGCGATCTGGCTGGACAACTACCCGGTAGCGCTGATCAATCTACCGGGTACCGGCGTGCCGGAACTGACCTACGCCCCGGCGGATCATCGGGCAGGCAGCGCGCGGAACGTCGATGGAGGATCGGGAAGCCGAATGAATCCACGACCAGCGCACCATACCGTGGTGACGGGTGATGGCAGAAGACAGAGGGAAGATGGCGCGCCCGGAGGGATTCGAACCCCCGACCAATGGCTTCGGAAGCCACTACTCTATCCGGCTGAGCTACGGGCGCGTTGTAGAACCGCCGCACCACCGACCAGTGCCGGGGCGGGCATCGCAGCGCCATGAGGCGGTGCGGGACCGGCATTCTATCCAGTTTCGCCGAACAAATCTCCCCCCACGGGCAAAGCCCTGCCGGAGGCGCAGGAGTATCCTATCGCCATGGCTGATACCCCCCTCATTTCGCCGCAGTCGCCGGCGACGCCGCGTTGGCGGCATTACTGGAGTCTGATGCGCGCTGATCGCCCGATCGGCACGCTGCTGCTGCTGTGGCCCACCTGGTGGGCGCTGTGGCTGGCCGCAGGCGGCCTGCCGCCGCTGTGGACCCTGTTCGTGTTCACCGCCGGCGTGTGGCTGACCCGCTCGGCCGGCTGCGTCATCAACGACTACGCCGACCGCTGGCTGGACCCGCACGTGGAGCGCACCAAGTCCCGCCCGCTTGCGACCGGCGCAATCAGTGGCCGCGCCGCGCTGGCGCTGTTCGCGGTGCTGATGCTGGTTGCGTTCGGCCTGGTGCTGACCCTGAACGGGTTGACCATCGGCCTCAGCTTCATCGGTGTGTTCCTGGCCGCCAGCTATCCGTACCTGAAGCGCTACACCCACCTGCCGCAGGTCTACCTGGGCATGTCGTTCGGCTGGGGTATCCCGATGGCGTTCGCCGCCGTGCAGGGCGAGGTGCCGATGCTGGGCTGGCTGCTGTATGCCGGCAACATCCTGTGGTCCACCGCCTACGACACCTGGTACGCCATGGTCGATCGCGAGGACGACCTGAAGATGGGCTCGCACTCCACCGCGATCCTGTTCGGTGATCTCGATCTGGTCATCCAGGGCGTGCTGTACGCGCTGTTCCTGGCCACCATGGCGCTGGTTGGCGTGCGCGGCGGGCTGGGCGGCTACTACCTGGCCGGTGTGGCCGTGGCCACGGTGCTGGTGGTGTACGAGTTCTGGATCTGCCGCAACCGCGAACGCGGTCCATGCTTCAAGGCGTTCCTGCACAACAACTGGGTGGGTGCCGCGCTGTTCGCCGGCATCGCCGTGGACCTGGCGCTGCGTTGAACCTACGGTGGGGTAGAGCCGGCCGCTGGCCGGCTGCACCCGTGTGTGATCCCGAGGTTGCCGGCCAGCGGCCGGCACTACCGTCCTCGGCCAGCTCTACGACGATTCCCGGGCATGGTAGAGCCGGCCGCTGGCCGGCTGCACCCGTTTGTGATTCCGAGGTTCCCTGCCAGCGGCCGGCACTACCCTTCTCCGCCACTACGACCAATAGGTGGCTGACAGCCTGCACCCCACCGCCCAGAATCGATCCATCGAACCTGGGAGGGTAGGCGATGGCCTCGACGGCAGCAGTACAGGACGGCTGGATGGCGCGCGCAGCGTTGCGCTCGGCTGCCTGGGCGGAAAAGTGGTTCCCCGATGCGTACGTGTTCGCGGTGCTGGGCGTGGTCATCGTCGCGCTGGCGGCGATGGGCTTCGGCTCGACCCCGCAGGCCACCGCCAGCGCCTTCGGCGACGGCTTCTGGAGCCTGATTCCCTTCACCATGCAGATGGCCTTCGTGGTCATCGGCGGCTACGCCGTGGCGACCGCGCCGGTGGTCGCTCGCTTCATCGATTTCCTCGCCCGCGTGCCGCGCACCGGCCGCGGTGCAGTGGTGTACGTGGGCCTGGTCAGCATGCTGGCCTCGCTGCTCAGCTGGGGGTTCTCGCTGGTGTTCGGCGGCCTGCTGGTGCGTGCGCTGGCACGCCGCACCGAGCTGCGCATGGACTACCGCGCGGCCGGTGCTTCGGCCTACCTGGGGCTGGGCGCGGTGTGGGCGATGGGCCTGAGCTCGTCGGCCGCGCAGCTGCAGGCCAACCCGGCCAGCATGCCGCCAGGGCTGGTCGAAATCACTGGCGTGCTGCCGTTCACCGAAACCATTTTCCTGTGGCAGTCGATCGCGCTGACTGCGGTGCTGATCCTCGTCTCGCTGCTGATCGCCTGGTTGACCGCACCGGCCGCCGGCAGCGCTCGCACCGCTGAAGACTTCCCCGGTGCCGCGCAGGCCGAACCGGAGCCACTGCAGCAGCGCACGCGCCCGGGCGAGTGGCTGGAATACAGCCCGCTGCTGACCGTGCTGCTCTCGCTGCTGGCGTTCGGCTGGCTGTTCAACGAGTTCGCCAACAAGCCGGTGGTCACCGCCATCGCCAACCTCAACACCTACAACTTCCTGTTCATTTCGCTGGGCCTGCTGCTGCACTGGCGACCGCGCAGCTTCCTCAACGCGGTGGCCAAGGCGGTGCCCAGCACCACCGGCGTGCTGATCCAGTTCCCGCTGTACGGCGGCATCGCGATGATCCTCACCCACGCCGCTGGCGGCGATGGGCAGACGCTGGCGCACCGGCTGTCGAGCCTGTTCGTGCACGTGGCCAGCACCGATACCTTCGCGCTGGTGATGGGTGTCTATTCGGCCGTGCTGGGCTTCTTCGTGCCCTCCGGTGGTGGCAAGTGGATCATCGAGGCGCCGTACGTGATGCAGGCCGCCAACGAACTGAAGGCGCACCTTGGCTGGGCGGTGCAGGTCTACAACGCCGCCGAAGCGCTGCCGAACCTGATCAATCCGTTCTGGATGCTGCCGCTGCTGGGCGTGCTGGGGCTGAAGGCACGCGACATCGTCGGCTTCACCTTCATCCAGCTACTGGTGCACATTCCGCTGGTGCTGGGCCTGTTGTGGCTGCTGGGGATGACCCTGGCGTACGTGCCGCCGGTGATGCCCTGAATGCTGGGCTGGCTTGCCTGCGTGAGTTGGGAAGCCAGCCTCCTTCAGCGCGTGTCTCCGGCTGCGAGCGCCATGAATGCGTGCAACGCCGATGACGGCATGAGCACATGCCGAACCCGCATGAATCCTTCAGGCGCTTGTGCCGCAAGAGGTTCCGCGCGTTCATTCACAGGCGTACACACGAATGTAGCCGGCCACCCACGTGTGATTAACCAATCGCTGCAGACGATGGTCCCGTCCACCGCATTCCGCGCGTGGCTTTGGAGATCGGACATGGCACAGCAGAACCAGAACCCGAACCAGAAGCAGCAGGGCCAGCAGAACCAGCAGGATCAGCAGCAGGGGCGCGGCCGCGACCAGCAGCAGCAACAGCAGCAGGAACAGCAGCAGCGCAACCAGCGCAACCAGCAGCAGGGTGGGCAGGACGAGGAAGAGTGACTTCGATGCCCCAGCCTGGGCAACCCGCGAAGCCCCGCCCTGTGCGGGGCTTCGCTTATTCCAGCACGCCGATGCGCTGCAACACCGGCGCCGCCGACATGTCATTGGGATTGGTGCCGGGCTGGTCCTGCGGCACGTCCATGCCCATGCCGCGGTACAGATCCACCCAGTGCCGGGCGATCTGCCCGGTCTGCGGGTTGCGGAAGTTCATCGGCTGCAACGCGAACACATGGTGCGCACGGAATGCGCGCTCGATGAAGTCCGAGCAGTAGTAGCTGTCCTCGTTCAACACGTATGACGTGTTGTACGGTTTGCCCAGCATCGTGCGTGCGGTCGCGATCGCATCCTTGATGGCGGCCTGCTGCGGTGCCTGCAGGCGATAGACCACGATCTGCCGCTGCCTGGCGCGGGCGTCCTGGCGGAACTCGACCAGGGATTGCCGGCGCGATCCCTTCTCGTCGGCGTGCAGTACCTCCCACCCCTGCGACGCCAAGGCGACAAGGGCCACGTGGTCGAAGCTGGGGCCGTGCTGCTTGCCGGTGGCATCGTCGATGGCCGCGCTGAGGCCGCTGCGGCCGGCGGTGACGAACAGCAGGTCGCCTTCCCGGACCTCCAGTGCGGCCACAACACCAGGCCACAGTGTTGGCGCCAGCAGGGAGAGGGCAAGCAGGAATGCGCGCATGGGGGCCAGGGTCGAAGCGTGTGCGGCGTAGTCTAACGGCTGCTGCGATGACGTTGATTTCAGCCCAAGTGTGATATGAGTCTCAATTCAGCATGTCGGGATATTCCTGACAGCGGATGTTGAAACTGAATCGACAGAGGCATGGCTATCCTTGCCTCCCTACCGCGCCGGAACCGCGCGCGACCGCCCGGAATCAGGAGGATCCCTTGAACCAGCTCCGCCCCGTTGCCCTGCTTGCGCTTGCCCTGGGGCTTGCGCTGTCGGGCTGCAAGCCTGCGCCCCAGGCTGCCATCACTGACGCCGCCGCACCGGCTCCGAGCAGCACGGCCGCCGCCACGACGCCGGCCACGCCGGTTGCCGCGGCCCCGGCAGACGCGTCTGCCAGCTGCCCCCATCCGGTCTTCGACGACTTCCTCAAGCATTTCGGCAACGAGATCGCGCTGCAGGAAACGTCCACTGCCGATCCGCTGCTGGACAGCCACATCGATGGCGACGCCGAGCCGGAGCCACGCAAGGTGGAGGAGAAGGTGCCGCTTGCCAAGGTCGAATGGCCGGTGATGCCGGACCCGGCCACGCTGCAACGCCAGGGCCGCGAGATGCAGGTCACCCGCCTGCCCGACGGCCAGGTACAGGTGCAGATGCGCACCCCCGATACCAGCGACCAGCAGATCTACACCTTTGCCCAGAAGCCGTGCTGGCAACTGGTCAAGCGTGAGGACGAATCGATCTGACCCCTGAGCGACCGCCTGCGGGCGGTCGTGTGATTCACCCAAGGAGCACCGCATGCGTCTGTCTCCCGTTGCCCCCGTGCTGGCCCTGATGCTTGCTGCCTGCAGCGGCCCTGAGGCGGCTGCACCGGCGGCGGCCCCCGCTTCTACTGACCCGGCAGCGTCGCCGGCCGCACCAGCGGCTGCCGTTGCGGACCTTCCCACCTCTCTTACGCGCGACGAGACCGGCATGCATATCGATTGCCAAGGCACCCGCCTGCACCTGGCGGCCCAGCCCACCCAAGACACGGACGCTTCCCGGCTGACCACGCTGGAAATCGAAAAGGACGGCGCACGCCAGGGCATTGCTGCGCCCAAGGAGATGGACGGCTATACCGCCGTTGGCCTGGCCTGCGTGCAGGACCGCAGCGGTACGCCGTACTTCGTCGTGCAGTACGGTGAACTGCCGTTCGGCTGCAGCTTCTGCGAGTGGTACTACCTGTACGACGCCAGTGGCCGCCAGTTGACCCACAGCACACCCCCGCTGCGCGGCGCGGAAGGCGAGGAGCAGGAGCCCAACAACGACGAGTACGAGACGTTGATCGACTCGCTCGGCATCAAGCACCCGGAGGTGAACTACATCGAAGACTGAGCGCAGCGGCAGGACGTCGCACGCGCGCTGTGAACGCAGCACCGCAGTACCGCAGTACCAGAAGTACCAGGAGCAGTACCCCTTAAGGAAATCCCCTTTTTCATAGAATGGATAGCACAGACATGGCAGACATCTACCAGGACATGGTCCAGCCCCGCGGGGCGGCCTACAGCAGTGACCGCATCAAACCGTGGAGCCACTACCGGGAGCCGATCGACCAGAGCGACGGCCGCCTGCATGGCAATTCCCGCCGGTGGGGCGATGCGACCCCGGAAGTACAGTCACGGGTGATCGACACGATCATCGAGTCGGCGCGCGAGAAGGGCCTGACCCCGCGCGAAACCGCGCACGTGCTGGCCATCGCCCGCGTTGAATCGGGCTTCAACCCCGATGCCGCCGCTGGCACCACCTCGGCCTCGGGCCTGGGCCAGTTCATCGACAAGACCGGCAACCACTACCACCTCAACAGCCGCAACCGCTTCGACGTCGGCGCACAGTCCGACGCACTGGTTGACCATTACATCGATAACCGCACGCTGGCGCACAAGCGCGGCCAGGGTGAGGAGTACATCTACAAGTACCACCACGACGGCCCGACCCGCGATTACGGCGGCCTCACCCTGTCTGAAAAGAAGGTGATGCCGTACGTGGACAAGTACGAGCGGTTCGTGGAGCAGCGCCTGGGCCTGACCCACGGCCAGTCCCATGGCAGCCACGCGGCCCCCGCCGCAGCTGCGGCCACCCACGCGCAGGCCAAGCCGGCAGCGGCGCATGCCGAAGGCCAGACCCGCACCTTCGAGCAGACGATGCAGGTGATGCTGCCCCCGCAGAACGGGGTCAAGCCGCACGTTACCGGTGAGTTCGGCGAACACCGCGCGCACAAGCCGCACGGTGGCACCGACTTCAACTATGTCGGCGGCCAGCACGGCCGTAATCTGCAGCACCCGACCGTCCACGCGCCGATCTCCGGAACGGTGACGTTCGTCGGTGGCGACTACGGCACGGTGAAGATCAGGGATGCACAGGGCAACTCGCACGAGATCCTGCACCTGCACTCGACCCAGGTGAAGGAAGGCCAGCCGATCAAGGCGGGCGAGCCGATCGGCACCATGGGCGGGCGTGGCCCGGGCGGTGCGGGGCAGTATGCCCAGCACGTGCATTACCAGTTGAAGGATCCGCACGGCAAGCTGCTCAGCCCGCAGGACTTCTGGGACCACGGCAAGCTGAAGGAAACCGGCAAGGGTGGCCATTCGCATGACGCCGACCACAACGGTGTGCTGCGCCAGGGGGCCAAGGGCGAGGAAGTGACTGCGCTGCAGAAGGAACTCAACCGCCTGGGCGTGCGCGACGGCCAAGGCAATCCGCTGAGCGAGGATGGCAAGTTCGGTGCCAATACCAGGGACGCACTGATCGCCTACCAGAAGCAGCACGGGCTCACCGCCGATGGCGTGGCGGGTCCGGCGACGCTGGGCAAGCTGGCCGAAGGCCGCAGCCATGCCGAGGCGGCGCCGAAGGGGCCGCAACTGGGCGACAAGGCGCATCCGGATACGCCGCTGCACAATGCGATCCGTGGCCACATGCCGGGCATGATCTGCAACGAGATGAGCGCGTATGTGACCGCCCAGGCCAAGGCCGCCGGCATCGATTCACCGGAGAAGCTGCAGGGCGTCACCGTGCAGGATGGCAAGGCCTTCGTCATCGGCACCGTTCCCGGCTTCCGTACTGCGGTGGACATGACCCAGACGGCACCGAGCCTGCAGGAGACCAGCGCTGCAATGCTGGCCAAGCATGAGCCTTCGCAGCAACACGTGCAGGACGAGCAGCAGCGCGTGGCCATGGGCCGTTGACCGCTGCGTGTGAAGAGGTGTGTGGTAAAGGAGGCCGGCCGGGGTAATCCGGCCGGCTTTTCCGTTCATGGGGCAAGGACATACACGGATGCCGTTTCGCATGATGCACAGCACGCCGCCATTGCAAAGCATGGCGTCCACATGAGCCGGGTGCTGCGGTGGCGCAACGCATGGCAGCGGGTAGGGCTGGCACTGCTGCTCTGCCTGTTGCCGCTGCCAGTGCTGGCGGAGGCCGCGATCCCGGCACTGGATGACCCGGTGATGGACACCGCCAACGCGCTGTCCGCCAGCACCCGCGCCACGCTGCGCGAGCAGGCATTGCAGCTGCAGGCACGCAAAGGCGCGCAACTGCAGGTGCTGGTGGTGCCCAGTGTTGGCGATGACGGCATCGAAGCCTATGCACAGCGCGTCTTCGAACAGTGGCAGCTGGGCCGCGCCGGTGTCGATGACGGGGTGTTGCTGCTGGTGGCAGTGCAGGACAGGCGCGTACGCATCCAGACCGGCTATGGCCTGGAAGGCACCATTCCCGATGCCTATGCCGCGCGCATCATCGACAAGGCGATCGTGCCGCGCCTGCGTGAGGGAGACCTGGACCAGGGCCTGCTGGACGGCAGCAAGGTGCTGGTGGCGTTGATCGATGGCGAGCCGCTGCCGCCCCGGGAAGATTCATCCGCACGCAACCTGTTGCCAGCGGATTGGCGCACAGGGGATTCGGTCGTTGCCCTGACGTTGCTGGTGGGGTTCCTGGCCGGTCTGTGGCGATCACCGCCGCGCCTGCTGGCCACCAGGACCGAGGCCGAGTTCAGCGGTAAACGCCGTGAGCGGCGGCGCAAGGCATTGGCAGCCAATGCGGCAATGCCCAGGCCGAATTGGCCGACATTGCCTGCCTGGGGTAGACCGCTGCTGGTAACGGCAGTGATGGCCGCTGGGTTGGTTTCGGCGACGCTGCTGCTGCCGCGGCATGTGCTGCCTGCGCTGTTCTTCGTGCTGTTACCTGCTGTACCGGTGGCGGCGCTGCTGGGATGGTGCTGGCGTCGCAGCCGTGGTGTGCGCATCGTGCTGTGCGGCATCTTGGCCGTCAGTATCGGTTTCTTCGCGGTGATGCTGGTCCGTGGCCAGTTGCCGCCCAGCCTTGCCCTGCACACGTTGCTGAACCTGGCGGTCGCCCTTGCCGCCATGCTGGTGTTCTTCCTGGTGCAGGCCGGCCGCGCGCGCTGGCGCAAGAACCGCAACAGCTTCGCCGTGCGGCTGGTGGTACTGGTGCTGTTGACCGGCGCCTATGCGCTGGGCGCGCTGCTGGCCATCGACCGGGCCAGCGACGGGAACGCACGCGTGTTGGCGATGATCGTGTCCAGCGTAGGCACGCTGTTCCTGTACTTCATCTGGCTGTTCACCCTGCTGCCCGGCGAAAAAGCACGCAGCGGACGAAGGTCGTCCCAAGGCTACCGTTCCTCGTCCAGCACCTCGTCGTCGAGTTCGTCCTCGAGCAGTTCCGGCGGCTGGTCCGGTGGTGGTGGTCGCAGCGGCGGCGGCGGCGCTTCGGGCAGCTGGTAGTTCAGGCCGCCCACACCCGCCAGCCCAGCGCGGCATCGCGCAGTTCGCCGCTGCCGCTCACATCACCCACCTGCAGCTGCACGCCCTGCGCATTGGGCAGGTCTTTCTGCTCGGGGAACCAACGACGGTCGGCGGCGACGACGATCAGCAGGCCCTCGTCGTCGCCCACCGGCGCGAACTGCGGCGACGGCGGGCTGATCGGCTGCAGGCCGAAGCGCTGGCTGGACTGTTCGCGCACCGCGTCGACATCATGGCTGGGCAGGCCAACCTCGCTCAGGCAGGTCAGCTCGCTGCCATGGAAGGCGCCTGCGCGCGTGCTGACTGGCAGACGGCGCCGGCCGATCAACTCGAGGATCAGGCCATCAGGACCGGTGAAGTACACCGACTGCGACTGCCAGCTGCTCTCCAGCGCAAAGTAATCCAGGCCCTCAGGATTACGTTGCAGCGGGGCCCGTTCGCGCAACCAGGCCATCGCCTCGCCGAAGCGGTTGTCCGGTACGTTGAAGGCCAGGTGCACGCCACCGACGGGGTAATCACCCGCCGGCTGCAGTTCGATGGTGCTCCAGCCGATGTGCACATGGTTGCCGACCACGCGCTGCTGCAGCACATCATGGAAATACGCGGCCACGGAAGCGACGTCGGATACCGGCAGCGTGAGGTGCAGCAGGCGCATGATCGATTCTCCGTGGACGCGCCCACTGTAGCGCCGGGCCACGCCCGGCGGCCACTAGCGCAGTGAATGGTCGAAGAACCGTACTGCTGCGTCCACTGTCTGCGCGTGGGTCTTTGCCTTTGGCACTGACGTGCTGCAGAGGTCCTGCAGCCGCTGCTGCCCGGTCGCGGTGCACGCGGCCAGGAAATCATAGTGGCCCACATCGGCCAAACGTTGCAGTTCGGCGTCCGGAATCAGCGCCCGCGCGGCCGCGCCATTGGTCTGTGGCGGCGCAACCGTGTCAGCCTCGCCAAGCACAATCGACACGGGCAGCCGCAACGAGGACAGCTGCTCGGGCGCGAAGGCCTGGATGATCGCCGGTGCCAGCAGGAACACCGCGCGCACGCCGGGAATGGCGCGTGCGTCGTTGGCGTGGGACATCCACGGCGACAGCTCGGCCGACGCCGCAGCGGCAACACGCGCCTCCATCGTGTGCGTTGCCGCTTCCTGTTGAGGCCGGCAGACGCCGTCATCCGGATGCGCCGTGCAGAACGCCAGCAGTCGCTGCAGGTCCGGTTGCGCCCCAGCCGCCAACAGCGCGGTGTAGCCACCGGCCGAGAAACCGGCAACACCCAGGCGTTCAGGATCGACGTGCGGGCCCAGCACTGGATCGGCCTGCACGGCCGCCAGTGCGGCGCGCAGATCATCCGCGCGCAGCCAGGTCAACATGCTGCCATGGAGGGTCATCTGGTCGGCACCGTTGTTGCCGGGATGATCGACCGCGATCACCAGATAACCTTTCCGTGCCAGCGCGGTGCCCAGCCAGCCCATCATGCGCGCGCTGCCGCCGTTGCCATGCGACAGCAGCAGTGTCGGCAGGCGAGCGCCTGCGGGCGGCGCATCCATCGCCGAGCGACCAACATCGAACAGGGGCGTGCCAGGCGGCCCGATGGTCACCTCGACTTCGCTGCTATCGGCCGGTGCCGGATACCACACCGTGTAGCGCAGGGTGTTGCGGTGCTGCGCATCGCGCACGGCGGCACTGGCCACCGTCGTGGTGCCATGGCGCTCGCCGGCTTTCCAGGTGTCGCCTGCGTGGGCGGAGAGCGCCGCTGCCATCAGCAGCAGCCCGACAATTGTGATGTTCACGCGCATCTTCAGCTCCATGTCAGCAGGGACGTTCGTCCACCGGCAGCCAGATCTCCACGCCGCCGTTGCCAGTGTGCTCGTTGAACCGGGCGTCGTAGCGCTCCAGGTCCGGCGCGTCGGCCAGGCTGAGGCCGGCGCTGGGCAGGTAGTGATCCAGCAACCAGAACCAGGTCGAGCGGATGGCCGAGATGTGCCCGCCGTGCCAGGCCACCAAGTAGCGTCGTGCGGGCACATCCACGCGCTGCCAGTGCGCGGGTACAGGGCCAAGTGAACCAATCGGCAGCGCGGCGATATAGTCGAAGCCGCCGTCGTCGTCGTTGTTGCAGCACACCCCAAAACTGACCGGGGCCGGCGCCGGCCATTCCCGGTTGAGCTGGGCCCACTGCCCGGGAATGGCACCGCCGCTGTTGCGGGTATGGCGCATGCCGATGCCGGCCAGCTGGAAGGCCGGGGTGTCGAGCAGCTGTGGCGCCTCAGCGCAGGCAGCCGGCGCCTCGTCCACGCGGATCGCCTGCACCAGCGCCAGCCCATCGGTGCCCTGTTGGCGTACCCGTTCCGGTGTCTGCCCGAACTGTTCGCTGAAGGCACGGGTAAACGCGGCATGAGTGGTGTAGCCCGCGCCAATCGCCACCTGCAGGATGTCGCATGCGCCGTTGGCCAGCCGCTGCGCGGCCGTTGTCAAGCGGCGCCCACGCAGGTAACGGACCACCGACGTGCCGGTGCGGGCCTGGAACAGGCGCGACAGATGGAATGGCGACAGTCCCACCGCAGCGGCGATATCGGCCAAGGCCAGCGGCTGCTCCGCATGGGTTTCGATGTACCACACCGCCTTGCCTGCCGCACTCATCCTGTCGTTCCATGAATCCGATGCTGGACACAGTAGCGGATCGGCAGGCGCGGCGTTTAGCAGTTCTTGCGCCTGCTCGGACTCAAGCTGTCGCACTGACGTCATGCCTCCTTCACAGATCGCGCCGAGACTGCGCGCCTTGTCCAGGCCTGGGATATCCCTGCAGGTGCTGGCCCTGTCGCGTCCTCCCGGAGTCCTGCCGTGCATCGTTCGAAGCTTTCGCGTTCCATCCTCCTCGCCCTTTCCATGGCCAGCGCAGGAGGCGCGATCGCAGCGGAGGCCGATGCGGTCGATGCCGCAGGCGGCAGCCGCGCCGCGCCCACCCAGCTTGATGCAATGCTGGTCACCGGTACCCGTGCCTCCAACCGCACCCAGTTCGAAACACTGGCGCCGGTGGACGTGTTCAGCAAGGAAGACATCAGCTCCGTTGAATCCACCGATCTGAAGGACGTGCTTGCCCAGCTGGTGCCATCATTCGTGGTGCAGCGCCTGCCGATGGCGGACGGCCAGGTGTTCGTGCGTCCGGCTACGCTGCGTGGCCTGTCGCCGGACCAGACCCTGGTGCTGGTCAACGGGCGTCGCTTCCACCGCAGCGCGCTGCTCGGCAACCGTGGTGCACAGGCGGCCGACCTTGCACAGATTCCGACCAGCGCGATCAAGCGCATCGAAGTGCTGCGCGACGGCGCATCGGCGCAGTACGGCTCGGACGCCATCGCCGGTGTCATCAACATCATTCTTGAGGACGGCCCCGGCACCGGGATCACCGCCGGCTATTCGCAGTACGCGCAGGGCGACGGTGCCTCGCGCGACTTCAGTGCGCGCACCGGCTGGTCGCTGGGCGACTATGGCAGCCTGGTGCTGTTCGCCGAGTCGTCCAATTCAGAGGCCACCTCGCGTACCCGCCAGCGCCCGGATGCGATCGCCTTCCAGGCTGTACATCCGGAGCTGGAGGTGCCCAACCCGGTGCAGCGCTGGGGCCAGCCGGAACTGGAGAGTCGCCGCGTCGGCTTCAACGTGAAGGCCAACGCCAGCGACGCGCTGGAGCTGTATGCGTTCGGTCTTTACAGCCACAGCGATGGCGTCAGTGATTTCAACTGGCGCAATCCGGACACCACCACCGGCGCCTACCGCACCACCGTCATCTTCCCGGGCTGGAACCTGCGCTCGATCTACCCGGTGGGTTTCAGCCCGCAGTACGGCAACGTCCAGAACGACCTGCAGCTGGTCGGTGGCCTGCGCGGTGAGATCACGCCGAAGCTGCGCTGGGATGTAAGCGCCTCGTATGGCCGCAATGCCATCGACTACAGCCTGACGAATTCGATCAACGCCTCGCTGGGTCCCGCCAGCCCGACCGCGTTCGATCTCGGCCGCCTGACCCAGACCGAGAAGAACGCCAACGCCGACTTCAACTACGAATGGGACGTGGCCGCGCTGTCCAAGCCGATCAACGTCGCCTTCGGTGGCGAATTCCGCCAGGAGACCTACCAGGTGCGTGCCGGTGACCCTGCGTCGTATGCGGTGGGCCCGGGTGCCACCTCAGGCCTGGAGGCCAACTCCAACGGCGCGCCGGGCTTCTCGGCCAGCCAGGCCGGGCAGTGGAGCCAGCGCAGCAAGGCCGCCTACGTGGACATGGAAGTGCCGCTGGGCGAGCGTTGGAGCATCGGTGCGGCCAGCCGCTACGAGGACTTCTCCAGCTTCGGCAGCACGCTGGACGGCAAGCTCTCGGCGCGCTTCGCGATCACGCCGGATGTAGCCCTGCGCGGTACCGTGTCCACCGGCTTCCGTGCGCCGACGCCGGCGCAGCTCAACACCACCAGTACCACCCAGGGCCTGGACACGCGCACGCTGCAGATCTTCACCAGCGGCCGCTTGTCGCCGAACGATCCGCTGGCGCAGCTGCTTGGAGCCAAGCCGTTGAAGCCGGAAGAATCACGCACCGCCTCGCTCGGCCTGACCTGGCGCACCGACCTGGGTCTGTCCGGCTCGGTGGATGTCTACCAGATCAAGCTCACCGACCGCTTCAGCCAGTCGGCCAGTTTCGCCATTCCGGCCGGTACGCCCAATCCGCTGGGCTATACCTCGGTGAACTATTTCACCAACGACTTCGATACCACCACCACCGGCGTGGACGTGGTCGGCAACTACCTGCGCGACCTCGGTGCCGGCCGGATGACGCTGACCCTGGCCTACAACTACAACCGCACCCGCGTGGACAATGGCAGCACCTCGGTGGCGACCAACGAAACCCAGCGCGTGCTGTTCGAAGACCGGCTGCCCGAGCACAAGGGCAGTCTGACCGGCAGCTGGGACATCGGTGCCTGGTCGCTGATGGCGCGCATGCGCTACTACGGCGCCTGGACCGATTCCAGCGGCAACGCGGCGGGCGACATCTACCAGCGCTTCGGTGCGATGAGCTTCCTCGACCTGGCCGTGGGCTATCGCATCAACGAGCACCACAGCTTGCGCGTGGGCGCCGACAATGTGTTCGATCGCTACCCGGATGAGGCCACGTTCCAGGCCAGCCGTGGCCTGGTCTACTCGCGCAACGCGCCGTACGACACCGACGGTGCCAATCTGTACGCGCAGTACCGGCTGAGCTTCTGATGGACCCGGCCCGCCGCTCCCTGTTGCGTGCCGGCGCCTTGCTGCCGGCCGCAGCTGCGCTGTCTTCACTGCCCGCCATGGCTGCCGCGGGTTACGCTGCGCCCATGCAGATTCCCGCAACGACCGTGGCGCCGGACGCGCTGGCCCGCGATGAAGGCTACTGGGCCGCCGTGGCCAGCCACTTCGACATCACCGATGAAGTGAACCACCTGGAGAACGGCTACTGGGGCGCGATGGGCCGCGAGACGCTGGCCAGCTACCAGCGCCATACCGCTGAAGTGAACCGAGGCAACGCCTGGTACGGCCGCCGTGAGTTCCCGGCGCAGTACATGGCGGTGCAGCGGCAGGTGGCCGGACTGCTGGGCGTGGGCGCGGATGAGATCGCACTGACCCGAGGCGCCACCGAGGCGATGCTGGCGCTGATCGGTGGCTACAACCGCCTGCGGCCCGGCGACCAGGTGCTGTACGCCGACATCGACTACGACAGCATGATCGGTGCGATGCGTTGGCTGCAGCAGCGCCGTGGCGTGCAGGTCGAGCGCATTGCGCTGCCGGTGGTGCCCGATCATGCGCAGATCCTGCAGGCCTACGAGGCCGCGTTCGCGCGGCTGCCACGCCTGAAACTGGTGCTGCTGACCCAGGTCAGCCATCGCCATGGACTGGTGCTGCCGGTGGCCGAAATCGCCGAACGTGCGCGGGCACGCGGCATCGACGTGATCGTTGATGCCGCACACGGGTTTGGCCAGATCGACTACGCGGTGCCGCAGCTCAAGGCCGATTTCGTCGGCATCAACCTGCACAAGTGGATCGGTGCGCCGGTCGGCGTCGGCGCGATGTATGTGCGCAAGGGCCGCGTTGCGGACCTCGACCCGTACATGGGCGAGACCGACGATGGCCGCGTGGGCAGCCGCGTACACACCGGCACGGTCAACTTCGCCGCTTACCTGGCGCTGCCAGAAGCGATCGCGCTGCACCAGCGCATAGGTGCCGCCAACAAGCAGGCGCGCCTGCGCTACCTGCGTGAGCGCTGGACGCTGCCGGCACGGCAGATGGCGCACATCGAAGTGCTGTCTTCGCCGGACCCGGCGCTGGCCAGCGCATTGGCCAGCTTCCGCCTGCGTGGACGCACCAGCGTGGCAGACAACATTGCGCTGCAGAAGCGCCTGTTGGATGAGCATCGCGTGTTCACCACCCATCGCGACGGGTTGGACTCCGGCGCCTGCGTACGGGTGACACCGTCGGTGTTCACCCGGCCCGAGCAGATGGATGCGTTGGTGACGGCGCTCTCCGCCCTGGCCTGACCATATACGGTAGTGCCGGCCGCTGGCCGGCAACCTCATGATCGTCGCCACGAGCAGCTGCCGGCCAGCGGCCGGCACTACCGATCGGGTGGGGCCTACCCCTCGGCACACCCATCCCCCGGCCGGCCAGGAGAGCCAACCGGCCAGGGGCACCACTCAACGCCTTACTTGGTCTCTTCCCACTGCACCACGTCCGGCTCGGTCGCGCGGATACCGGCGATGGACAGCAGCCTGGTGGTCGCATCCAGCGCCGCGTTCACCGACGGATACTCCACGATGGCCTGGCCCGAAGCCTTCGACACCTTCACCACGGTGCCGCCGGTGGCGGTGGCCGCACGCTGGGCCGAGGCCGCATCGGTGAAGAACACCTTGACCCGCGACGTCGCCACCACCGGCGCGCCGTCACGTGAGACCGCCGCCGCGAACTTGCCGGCACCGGCATCAGCAGGCGCCGCCGCTGCGCCATCCAGCGAACGCTTGGTACGCGAGCTGGTGGTCGCCGCCGCCTGCGGGGTGATCGTGAACTGACCGCCGCTGGCCTGCTTTACCGTTGCCGAGGGCGACAGCTGGAAACGCGTGCCGCCCACGTCGAATGTGCGGCCGGTAGCGGATGCCTTCAGTTCCTGCGCATCCACGGTCGACAGGGTCCTGGCCGGAGGGGTCTGCCCCGAGCTCTGTGCCCAGGCAGGGGAGGTCATCGCCGCGAAGGCGAGCGTGCTCAACAGAATGGTCGTCTTCATCATCAGTGCCCCAGAACGCGGATCTTGAAGAATTCGAGGTTGCCACGCGATGCAGCGGTCGCGGCCTGCCCCATGTCGGTCACTTCCAGCGTCCAGGTGCCCGTGGCATTCTCATCCAGGAAGGCATTGCTGGACAGCAGGTCCCAGCTGGTGAAGTTGCTCTGCGCGCCACCCGTGCCCGAACCGATCGCGGTGAACGCCGGCTGCACCACGCTGCGGGTGCCACTGGGCGACACCAGCACGAACTGCAGCTGGCGCGTGTTGCGGTGGTTGACCCGGAAGCCCAGCTGCACGCTTTCGATGTTGCGCGCGCCGTTGGCCAGCTGGAAGGTCAGGCGTGCGGCGGCAGCCGAGGTGTTGCCGATGGCCACGGTACGCGTGGTGTTGCGCCAGCCGCTGTCGACCAGCGCACCGAGCGGCTGGAAGTTCTCGGCGACCTGCACTGCACGTGCAGCGTTGACTACGCCGAAGCCATACCAGTTGCTGTAGGCCCGGCCGGCAGCGTTCACCGTCCAGCCCGGCACCAGCGTGCGCCCGTCGGCCAGTGTCACCGCCGGCTGGTTCGGGTGGTTGCGGGTGGCGGTGGTGGCCAGGATGTACTTCACATCGCGATAGGACAGGTTCGGATTGGCTTCCAGCACCAGTGCGGCCACGCCCGACACCATCGGTGCCGACGCGGACGTGCCGTTCATCTTGGCGGTGTAGTTGCAGGTGCTGTCGATGGCCGACAGGTTGCTGTCCAGCGTGTTCTGGCGGTTGGTGTTCTTGTTGCTGCCCTGCGCGCAGCCGGTCACGTCGGTGGTGACGATGGCCGGGTCGTAGGCGCGTGCCACCAGGCCGGGGGCGTACTGGGCCTGCAGGCCGTACTCACCGCCAAAGGCCGAGACCCACAGCGCCGAGCCGGTGGAGGAGTAGGACGAGCGCACGCCGTCGGCACGCACCGCGCCTACGGTGATGACGTTGAACAGGTTGTTGCGCGGATCGCGTCCGGCCGGCACGCAGCCGGTGTTGCGGTTCTTGGTGTCGGTGGTGCAGACATCCTGGGTCTGGCTGATCGAGGCATTGTTGAAGTTGTTGCCGGCCGACTTCACGTAGATGCCGCCACGGCCACCGCGCGTGCCCGACAGTGCCTGCTCATACGAACGAATCGTGTTTTCGCTGTACGCCAGCGGCAGGTTCGGATTGCCCGGGCCGGCACCCCAGCTGTTGTTGAACACCTGCACGTCGGCCGACTCCGCGCCGTCCCACCAGGCGTACTCGATGTTGCTCTGCTGGTTGCCCAGGGCCGAGCGCGAAATCGGGTTGAAGCCTTTCAGCGTCGCCGCCGGCGCCACACCGCGCACGCCCAGGTTGTTGGCGCCCACCGCGCCCGCAATGCCGCCGACCATGGTGCCGTGGTTGTCGACATCCGGGTTGGTCGGGGTGGGGTTGTTCGAGCCATTGGTGAAGTTCTTGCCGGCCACCGCCGCCACGTTGGCGGCCAGGTCCGGGTGCGCGATCTGCAGGCCATCATCGACGATGGCGATGGTGACGCCCTGGCCGCGGATGCCGTTGCGGAACAGGCCATCCACGTTCAGGTCGTTGCCGGCCACCGGCAGGGTGTCAGCCGGGACCGTCTGCCCGGTGTTGAGCAGGTGCCACTGTATCCCCGCCAGTGGATCGGCCTGTTGGGCCTGGGCGGTGACGGCCAGGCTGCCCAGCACCAGGGCAGTGGCAAGGGCCAGGCGCGCAGAGCGCGGTGGCGCGGAGCGTTGCGTGTGTCGCTTCATACACGAATCCTTCTGTTGTGAATCGGCATGGCAGGACGGCGGGGCGGAACTGCCCCATCGCAACGAGCCAAACGCGACACAACGAAGAACCCCCTACCTCTTCACACACCCAATCTGCAGATGTGCCGATTGCGTCACAAACGCTTATGCCACGGGGTAATGACGACTGCCGAGCCCCGCATCTGGTGGACGCCAACCCTGGCTGGCACCCGCATCCACGCATGGCGTGGATCTACCATGTGTCATCGCGCGCCCTCACATCGCGCTGTGCTACTACAGCCCGTGCACCCTTCCGCACGGAGCACGATGATGGTCAATCCGCTCGCCCAGGCCCATCGCGGCCTCGGCACCACACTGTTCAGCCTGTTGAACCCGATACCCTTCGGTTTCTTCGTCGGCGCACTGATCTTCGACGCGATCTACCTCAACAGCGCCGAGGTGATGTGGGGCAAGGCAGCCGCCTGGCTGATCACCTTCGGCCTGCTGATCGCCATCGTGCCGCGCCTGATCAACCTGTTCGCGGTCTGGCGCCGCAACGGCACGGCCACCCGCATCGACCGCATCGACTTCTTGCTCAACCTGGTCGCGGTGGTGCTGGCCATCTGGAACGCCTTCGTGCACAGCCGCGATGCGTACGCCGTTGCGGTGCCGGGCACGACCCTGTCGGCGCTGACCGTGGCCCTGATTGCCTTGGGCCTGATCCTGCTGTCACTGCAGCCGCCGGTGCTCCAGGGAGGTCGTCATGGCTAAGCACATCCTGCCCACCATGGGCGCCCTGGCGCTGGCCGTGATGCTGTCGGCCTGCGCCGGCAAGGCTGAATACCATCCCGCCGACCAGTCGGGCCCGCAGCCGCCGCTGCCCAAGCCGGCCAACTTCCTGATGCCGCCGATGCAGGTGCCCAAGGGCGTCGGCTGGGCTGATGGACAGACCCCCACGGTGGCCGAGGGCCTGAAGATCGAGCGCATCGCCGCCAACCTGCAGCATCCGCGGCGCCTGCTGACCGTGCCCAATGGCGACGTACTGGTGGTGGAAGGCAACGGCCCCGGCGAAGAACCGGTCACCACGCCCAAGCAGTGGATTGCCGGCAAGGTCAAAGCGCGCTCGGGCAAGGCCGGCAAGGGCGGGAACCGGGTCACCCTGCTGCGCCGCGCGCCGGGAACGAACACGTGGACCCAGCATGTCTACATCGAGGGCCTGCATTCGCCGTTCGGCATCCAGCTGATCGGCGACACGCTGTACGTGGCCAACACCGGCAACATCATGCAGTACCACTACGTGCCCGGCGAAACCCGCATGTCGGACAAGGGCCGCGAGTTCACCGACCTGCCCAGCACCATCAACCACCACTGGACCAAGGAACTGCTGGCCAGCCGTGATGGCCGCAAGCTGTATGTTGGCGTGGGCTCCAACAGCAACATCACCGAGAACGGCCTGGCCGTCGAATACCGCCGTGCGGTGGTGCTGGAAGTGGACGTGGCCACCCGTGGCAGCCGCATCTTCGCCTCGGGCATCCGCAACCCGACCGGCCTGGACTGGGAGCCGAGCACCGGAAAGTTGTGGGCTGTTGCGAACGAACGCGATGAGATCGGTGCCGACCTGGTGCCGGATTACCTCACCTCGGTGAAGGAGGATGGCTTCTACGGCTGGCCCTACAGCTACTACGGCCAGCACGTGGACGAACGCGTGCAGCCGCAGCGGCCGGACCTGGTGGCCAAGGCGATCACACCGGACTACGCGATCGGCTCGCACGTGGCGCCGCTGGGGTTGCTGTTCTACACCGGCCAGGCACTGCCGGCGCAGTACCACGGCGGTGCCTTCATCGGCGAACACGGCAGCTGGGACCGTTCACCGCTGAGCGGCTACGAAGTGGTGTACGTACCATTCAAGGATGGCAAGCCGACCGGGCGGCCGCAGACCGTGGTCAGCGGCTTCGCCTCGAAGGACGAGAAGACCCTGATGGGCGCACCGGTGGGCATGGCGATGGATGCCGAGGGTGCGTTGCTGGTGGCTGACGACGTGGGCGACGTGGTGTGGCGGGTGTCGGCGAAATAGCTGTGTAGCGTCGAGCCACGCTCGACTGCTGTGGATCCGGCCTTTGTAGAGCCGAGCCCATGCTCGGCTTACGCGCGCAGCGCGCGGGTTTCCGTGCACCGAGCGAACAGCAGCCGAGCATGGGCTCGGCTCTACAGTTCGGCGGTACTGCTGCGGAACCCGCTGAACACCGACTCGGCGGCAAACCCCACGCCGCCCAACAGCACGCCGAAATACACCACCGTTGCCACCACGAAACCATAACCGGCCGCCACCGCCGCGCCATCGCGCTGGATGAAGCCAATCGCAAACGACATCAGCGCCAGTGCCGGCAGCGTGTTGCTGAAAGGAATCGGTCCGGCGGGCGCCATCAGCAGCAGGGTCGCGAACACCAGCATCAGGTTGTTCAGGCGCATCATCTTCTTCGAGCGCACCATCACCGCCAGCCGCATCGGCCGCGACAGCCGCTCCATGCGGTGCACCCACTTCAGCGCACGGCCCAGGTTGGCCTTCAGCTTGTCGGTGGCGATCTCGCGGCGCGCCAGCTTCTGCGGCACCCACAGCGGGCGGTTGCGCACCCGGCTCAGGCCGATCAGCAGGATCGAGGCGCCGAACACGGTGCTCAGCCCGGGAATCGACACCGGAATGATGAAGATGGCCGAGAGCAGGATCACGATCAGCAGCAGGCCTTCATCGCCCAGCGCACTGAGCAGGGTGCCGACGCGCACCTGGTCGCCGGGCAGCTCGTCGATCATCTGCTCGATCTGCTGGGCCAGGGGCGCGCTGTCATTGGTTTCGGGGGCACGGTAGGTCATGCGTCGCAAGGTTCTCCAGGGAAGGGCGGTCAGCGGGCCGTCCTGCGGTGGGGGACGCACAGGCCCCTGAAGTATCCCGGCCAACGTGGGCAAAGAGGTGAACCGGGCATGAGGGGGTAAACTGGCGTGCCCCGCACGAGTTGAACGCAATGGACATGGGCCGCAGGCAATCGACCATCGAACTGGTCGCCATCGACATGGATGGCACGCTGCTGGACCCATCGCACCAGCTCACCGCACGCGCTCGGCAGGCCATCGCGCAGGCGCGCGCGCTGGGCGTGCACATCGTGCTGACCAGTGGCCGCCCGGTTCCGGGCCTGGCGCCGTACCTGCACGAGCTCGGCATCACCGGCAACGACGACTACTGCATCGCCTGCAATGGCGGCCTGGTGCAGCGCATCGGTACGCGCGAAACCGTGGTCGAGTATCCGCTCAGCTTCGACGACTTCCTGTTCTGCGAGCAGGTCGCCCGCGACCTGGGCGTGCACTTCCAGGCGCTGGACAGCCAGCGCATGTACACGCCCAACCAGGACATCAGCTACTACACCGTGGCCGACTCGCATCTTTCGCGGATGCCGCTGTCGTATCGCCGCGTGGAAGACATGGACCCATCGATGTCTTTCATCAAGCTGATGATGATCGACGAACCTGAGGTGCTGGATGCCGCCATCGCGCGCCTCCCCAGCGCGCTGACCGAGCGCTTCGCGGTACTGAAGAGCGCACCGTTCTTCCTGGAAGTGTTCGACCACCGCGCGGGCAAGGGGCCGAGCCTGCAAAAACTGGCCGAGCACCTGGGCATCGACCGCGCCAACGTGATGGCCATCGGTGACCAGGAGAACGACCTGACCATGCTGCAGTACGCCGGCACCAGCGTGGCGATGGGCAATGCCATCGACGCGGTGAAGGCGGTGGCGCGGTTTGAGACCAGCAGCAATGCCGACGAAGGCGTGGCGCGCGCCATTGAGCGCTTCGTCCTGCAGTAACCGCGCGTCCCTATGCTCTGGTAGCTGCCAACCTCATCCGCCCCGGTGGGTGCCAACCTTGGTTGGCACACGAGCACCGACCAAGGTCGGCCCCCACCACGCCGAAGCTATACCCACGTATAGCCCACCCATCCCCACCGCCATCGGCGCTGTACCACGGTGCAATGGCGGATGCGGCAGTGCGATGCAAGAATTTCGCACGTTGAAATCACGCCATCGAATTCTGAGGCAGAGGATCGTCTTCCTCTGCCACTGACCGGCGCGCACTGCGCCGTCACCCCCAACGCAACCGCATCGCCAGCCAGGGCGCCGACACCGGTGCTGCAACGCGCTGGGCGTGCGCCTGCGCCGCTCTCTCCCTGCACACGGATTTACTGCCATGAACACCCCACCCACGACGCGCCTCGCCCTGGCCATCATCGCGGCCATCACTGCACCTGCGTACGCCGCAGACACGCGCGACGCCACGCTCGACACGCCCACCACGCTCAACGCCCTGCAGGTCACGCCGCGCGGCGCGGCCGTGGCACCGACCCAGGTGGTCGGCCCCAACCGCTACATCATCAAGGCCGAAGACCTCGACGCGATGGTCACCGGCAACAACGGCCTGGCCATGCTGAAGCAGGTACCGGGCGCCAGCTACACCGCCACCGACGGGCTGGGCCTGGATATCTCGGCCACCAGCCTGTTCGTGCGCGGCTTCCGCATGAACGAAATGGGCATCACCTTCGAGGGTGTGCCGCTGAACGACAACGGCTTCCTCTCGCTCACCGGCACCAGCGTGGTGAACGTGGGCGTGCCCGATGGCATCGGCGCGATCACAGTCAGCCCCGGTGGTGCGCCGGTCAGCGTGTTCTCCAGCAGCGTCAACGGCGGCAGCCTGGAATACCGCCTGCGCGAGCTGCAGGACACGCCCAGCCTGCGCGTGAAGCAGGGCGTGGGCAGCAACAACACGCTGGTCACCACCGTGTCCGGGCAGAGCGGCCAGCTCGGTGAGCATGGCCCGAAAGTGCTGGTCGACCTGCAGCGCGTGTCCGCCGACAAGTACCAGGGCGAGGGCACGCAGAACCTCCTGCGCGGCGACCTGAAGCTGCAGCAGGACGTCGCCTGGGGCGATGTCACCGTGTTCCTGTCCGACAGCAAGGCCAAGGTCTGGGGCTACAACAACATCTCCTTCGACATGATCCGCAAGCTGGGCTGGAAGGCCGACATCTTCTATCCCGATTATGCGTGGGCCTGGTACGTGGCCTCGCCGGAGAATGCGGACCAGTCCTGCGGCGCCTACACCTGCGGTGAGCTGTCCGAACTGATTCCGTACGACACCGGCCAGACCACCCGCGACCGCGTGTCATCGATCAACCATCGCTTCCAGATCACCCCGGCGCTGAGTGGCAACGTGCAGCTGTACAACGCCAACAGCCACACCCAGGCCACGCTGACCGACCCGACCGTGCCATCGCCCAACGGTGCGCCGTTCTCCGAACAGGTGCAGACGCCACGCCTCAACCGGCTGGGCGGCATGGTCAACCTGCAGTTCGAGACCGGCGCGCACACTTTCACGGCCGGCTTCTGGCAGGAGAAGAGCAAGGCTGCGGCCAAGACCGAGTGGTACCAGCAGCCACTGCTGGGCGAGGGCCCGCCGCTGAAGGCCACCGGTCCGTTCGATGTGTACGGTCCCGCGTTCAAGACCGACAACGCATCGAGCTGGGTGACCCGCTCGCGCCAGTTCTACCTGCAGGACGACATCGTGTTGAACGACACGCTGAAGCTGGGCGTTGGTTTCAAGGCCGTGGACTTCCGCACCAGCGGCGGCGGCCTCGGCGATGCCAAGGGCCGGCCGGTGAACGGCACGCTGCGCGCGAAGAGCAACTTCCTGCCGCACGTCTCGCTGTTCTGGAGCCCCACCGAATCCACCGATGCCTTCATCGACCTGGCCAACACCATGAACGGCTACCGCGTCGCCCAGCGCGGCAACATCGGCTACACCGCCTCGGCCTGGACCATCACCGACCAGGAAGAATTTGACCGCGTGGCGGGCACGTTACGCCCGGAGAAGAACTGGAACCTGACCGTGGGCGCATCGCATCGCGTCGACCGGCTGACGATCACCGGCGACGTGTTCTACAACGACATCCGCAACCGCCTGCTGTCGGCCGCCATCGGCACCCAGTTCGCGCAGATCAACACCGTGCGGTTGATGCCGAAGATGCACGTGATCGGCGCCGACCTCGGCATCACCGCTGACCTGACCGACCACCTGCAGTTCTACCAAGGCGTGGCCATGGCCCGTTCGTACTACGACAGCGATTTCGTGGTGGGCGACACGGTGTACCCGATCAAGGGCAACGCGCAGCCGGGCTACCCGCAGATCTCGCTGGTCAGCGACCTGTCCGCGCACTTCGGTGACTGGCGCTTTGGTGCCACCAGCACCTCGTACCTGCGCCAGCCCTTCACCTACGAGAACGACATCCGCGTGCCGACCTTCTGGCAGGTCAACACCTATGCCGCCTACCGCTTCGGTGCCGACAGCGCCGTGCCGGGGCTGGAGCTGCGGCTGGACGTGAGCAACCTGTTCAACCGCCACAACATCGGCACCGCCACCATTGCCGGCTCGTCGTTCTCGGGGGATTACCAGACCCTGCAGCGCAGCGCGCCACGACAGCTGATGTTCAGTACCTCGATGACCTTCTGAGTAGATCCACGCCATGCGTGGATAGCTGACCCCTGCCAGAAGCACGCCTTGCGCAATCAACAGGGATTTTCTGACGGCGACGCAAGGTTCCCACAATGTTGCTGGGTCATTCTGTTGGCATGGCACAGCAGACCCCGCCAACCCGGTTGTTCGGCATCCGAGGCCCAGTACGGCCCCGGCAAGCGCTGTCCGTGGCGCTCGCATTCGACCTGCGGGCCGAATACCAGTTCTGGCAGGTCTACGAACGCATGGTCCGCCCGCTACCCGGCGGGGGGCTGCCTCAAGCGTGGCTGGTGTGCCAGAAGGTGTATCGCGACCGTTGGCAGCACCCGGACGACAGCGACGAGGCGGCGTTGTCGCGGGTGCTGTTTGGCGGGAACATGACGGCTGGCCGGGCGTCGGAGCTGGCGGAGCTGCACGCGCTGGTCAGCCGTCGGGTGGCGCTGCTGGCGAAGCGGGGACGGTTGCATTCGGCAGCCTGATGCCTGCCCTTGGTGGGGTCGACTGTTAGTCGACCGCTCTTCGCATCTACCTCTCAGAAGGCCGCGCTTCGCGCGAGAGTCGACCAACGGTCGACTCTACCAATAGCCAACCCGACCGGCATTTCTAAGGCTTTCCCCGATCCAACTGCCGATAGCCAATCGCCTCAGCCAGATGCGCCGTCTGGATCGTTTCACAACCCGCCAGATCCGCAATCGTGCGCGCCACGCGCAGAATCCGGTGCATCGCCCGTGCGGAAAGCTGCAGACGTTCAATCGCCTGCTCAAGTAGATCCTGATCGGCCTCGCTCAGCTTCGTGCACGCCCGCAGCGCCGCCGGCGGCAGATGTGCATTGAGCCCGCCACGTGCCTGCTGCCGGGCATGGGCGGCTTCCACCCGTGCACGTACCGCAGCACTGGGCTCACCCAGCGGCGTGCTCTCCCGCAGCTCCACCGCGTCCATTCGCGTTACGCCGATATGCAGATCGATGCGGTCCAGCAACGGACCGGACACCCGCGCACGGTAGCGGTTGATCCGCTCGTCGCTGCAAAGGCAACGGTTGCTGCGGTCACCGGCCCAGCCGCACGGGCAGGGATTCATCGCAGCCACCAGTTGGAACCGCGCGGGGTACTGCACGCTGCGCGCCGCGCGGGCGATGCGGATGTGGCCGGACTCCAGTGGCTCGCGCAGGGTTTCCAGCGCGCTGCGGTTCCATTCTGGGAGCTCATCAAGGAACAGGACTCCATGGTGGGCCAGTGATATTTCACCGGGGCAGGGCGGGTTGCCCCCACCCACCAGCGCCGCCGCGCTCGCGCTGTGATGGGGCGCTCTAAAGGGCCGCTGCCGCCAACGTCTTGGGTCCAGCCCTTCGCCACTCACCGACGCAATCGCGGCAAGCTGCAGCGCCTCAGTCTCTTCGGTATCCGGCAACAGGCTGGGCAGGCGCGAGGCCAACAGTGTCTTGCCGCAGCCAGGACTACCGATCAACAACAGATGGTGCCCACCGGCAGCGGCCACTTCCAACGCGCGCCGTGCATGCGCCTGCCCGCGCACGTCGGCCAGATCGGGCAGCGGCAACGGTGACGTGTCCACGCGCTCCACGGGTGGCAGCAGGCGCGGATTGCCCAGCCCGGCACAGCACTCCAGTAGCGTGCGCGCCACGCGCACATCAGCGTGCTCGGCCAGCGCCGCCTCGGCGGCATTCCCTGGCGGCACCACCAGAATGCGCCCGGCGTCTGCCGCAGCAATCGCCGCCGGCAGCGCTCCGGCCACCGGTCGCAGCTCGCCGGTCAGCCCCAGCTCGCCCAGGAACTCGTACTGCAGCAGCGACTGCGGATCGACCTGGCCACTGGCCGCCAGGATGCCCAGCGCGATGGCGAGGTCGTAACGCCCGCCTTCCTTGGGCAGGTCGGCGGGTGCGAGGTTCAGCGTGATGCGTCGCTGCGGAAAGTCGAAGCGCGCGCAGAGCAGGGCGGCACGCACGCGCTCGCGTGATTCGCGCACGCTGGTCTCGGCCAGGCCGACAATCTGGGTGGCGGGTAGGCCGCCAGAGAGATGCACTTCCACCCGCACCAGCGGGGCATCGACCCCGGCGCGTGCACGGCTGTGGACCAGCGCCAGGCTCATGTGTGGTTTCCTGCAGATGGATGTTCGATGGTGCGGCAGGCATTCGGCATGGCGCCATCGGGCATTGCGGGTGAGACGCCTAGGGGGATTCTGGTCAAGGGCGATCCTTTTCCCTGAACAGATATCGCTGCGCATCAGGAGTCGCCTCGCTGAAGTGCCAAGATCGCGCCATCGATCTAGGATGGCTGTGGCTGTGGCTGTGGCTGGTGCTAGCTGCTAGTTTGATCTGCTAGGGGGGAATTTGCGGACTGGCTTGAGGAATGCAAGCGCAGATTGGGGAACGCCCTGCCAGCAATGTCGGAGGGCGTACACACGCAGCACGAGCGGCAGCTGAGTAGATGCAGGACGCCAATGCTGGAGCGATGAGAATGCTACAAGGAACGACCGAGGGAGATTTTAGGTGGGCTGATGCCAGCCGCCGACGCCCAGCAATTGTGGGCCGGATCCGCCACAATGAAAACTCGCTTCCAGAGCCCTCTACTGAGGGGAGGGCTTTGCCATGTCAGTCTGCTTCTGAATCACTGGGCCCCAAGTGACGCCTCAGCGTGGATGTCGTATCGGCCCCCTCGGGCCAAACCTGCAGCATTGCTAGAGGTAAGCGGAAGGAATCGCCGGGCCTCTGCGTGCTAGTTCTAACTGGCGCCGAACAGGCGCCCAGAGACAGAGTAAAGAGGTTCCAGCACCCATTCGTAGATCTTTCGTCTATCGCCAACGATGTCAGCGTCAACCCGCATACCCGGCCTTAGCGGCTCTTGTAGCCCATAGGCTTGGACGGTCTGGCTGCGCAGGGAAACAAGAACCTTGTAAACCGGTTCTGATACAGAAGCCTCCGCAGAGCTGATCGCGCTTCTGGAGATCTTCAGAACGCGACCTTCATGGGCTCCAAATTTCTGGTAGGGGTAGGCCTGATAACGCAGAAGGACTAAGTCCCCTTCCCGGACAAAGCCTATTCCCGAGCTAGGAACAAGAAGCTGAGCTTGTAACATAGACCCTTCAGGCAAAAGACTCAGGAGGGGTTCGCCTGCAACAACCGACTTCCCTGGCTCTACCAGCCTGCTGGCAATCAAACCTGCTACTGGCGCTCGAACCAAAACCTCTCCGCCGGCGCGTGTCTGCACCTGCTCCTGACGAAGCTGTGCCAAGTCGCCGTTTGCTCCGGCGGAAAGAGCTCGCTGGCGAAATGGTATCTCGTGGATGGATTGGCGAACATCACTCAGTTCTCTACTTAACGCAATCTTCTGTCGCTCAAGGACCTGCATGGCATTCGTCAGTTCAAGCACGGATTGCTCTTGCTGATTCAGCTGCACAATGCTCACGTACTGCTGGCCCACAAGCTGCCGATAGCGGCCCAGGACCTCATTGCCGATCCGGACCTGCTCCCGCCTAGTCCCAATTTCGAGGTCAAGGTTAGCGATCTCTCTAGCAAGCCCCTGCTCGCGATCCAGCAGGCCGGTTCGCTGCAGTATGATCTGGCTCGATTGAGCCTTCATGCTTTCACCAAGTTCGTTCTGCCTAATAGTCATCTGCTTCTGAACCACATCGAGAGAATCCTCGCCTGAGGCAATAGCACGAGGAATGCTCATCAGGACAAGGGCTGCACCGCTCCGCACAGACCCACCTTCCTCGACGGCCACGCTCGATACGAGACCACCTGAGGGTGCCACCACCGTAGCCAAACCCAAGTCAGGCACAAGTTGTCCCGTCACCCGGGATCTTTTGCTGTATTCCCCAAACCATCCGATGGAGATGATGCCTATCGCGGCAGCTAGTGAAATCAGCATTAGTACCCAGAGTTTCAGGGGCTGCGAGACAGATATCGTTCCAAGCCATGAATCGCGTCTAGCGTCTATCGCCTCCCTTCGAAAAAGTGCGCTCATGACGTCGCCTCCTCCACAAATCTGAGGGGCGAACGATCGTACTGAGCGACATCGCTTACCAGTCCGTTCTCAAGAACAATGACGCGATCAGCGCTAGCAATCGTCTCTGGGCGATGAGCCACAATGATGCGACTTAGGTCCATCTGTTTAACAGCCTCGTTCACCAAGTGCTCTCGACGCACATCGAGGTGACTCGTGGCTTCATCCAGGATCAGCAGTTTCGGTTTTCTGTAAAGAGCACGTGCTAGAACAATCCTCTGCTTCTGGCCACCCGATAGTGTGCTTCCCATATCACCAATCAGAGTTTCATAACCCATTGGCAGTCCGCTTATGTCCTCATGAATGGCTGCAAGCCTCGCCACTTCAAGGATCCTGTTCTCATCGATGTTGTCATCGAAGAACGAAATGTTCTCGCGAATCGATCCTGCGAAAAGCTGGTCATCCTGCATTACTGCACCAATCAATGAGCGGTATCTTGATACACCCATGTCATCGATGTTGTGGCCATTGACCTTGATTGTTCCTTCGATTGGTCTAAGGACGCTGAGGAGTAGTTTTATAAGCGTTGTCTTCCCCGCACCGGAAGCGCCAATGATCGCGACAGACTGACCGGGCTCTACCGTGAAGGAGCAGTTCCTTACAATCCAAGGTTCACCATCTCCATAGCGGAAGCTCAGCCCTTCAATCTCAAGTTTTACGCCACTACTTAGATCAATTCCATATCCGGGTCGATCGTCTGTTTCCGGTTCGGTGAGAACGACCTCCGCGAGTCTCTCTCCATGCAAGCGCAACATCCTGAACTCAACGGCGCGATCAATAAGTGCCGATACGCGCAATGCGAACTGGTCCTTATACGCGAGATAAGCTACAAGCATGCCGACGGAGAACACTCCCTTCATTGCAAGTGAGGCGCCGATCCAGATGACCGCGACCTTCTCCAGACCGAAGATCAGCTGATTCGCGCCGGTAAACAAAAGCGAGAATCTCGAGACCCAAAGATCACGTCCTATTGATTCGCTGACCAGGTTCTGGAACCCAGACTTTCGGCTGCCTTCCTTGCCACCGATCTTGATTGACTGGATGCCACGAATAGACTCCAGCAGAAAGCTTTGCTGCTTTGCTCCAGCCACTAGTTGCGCTTCAGTGCCTGATCGTAGGGGCATGAAGGAAGCAAGGCGGGCGATAAAGTACGTGCACAGTGCTAGCAATGTGACAAGAGTCAACTTCCAGCTGTAGATGGCCATTATTAGCAGCGTGATGGTCGCCATCAGGCCATCAACAAATACTTCGACGAAGGTCGTCGTCATGGTCTTCTGGATCGCCTGGATGCTGCCCATGCGCGACACTACATCGCCCAACTGCCGCTTCTCAAAGAAATCGAGCGGAAGTCGAGTCAAGTGTCGGAACACGCTTACCGTCCACTGCATGTTGACGGTGCTGGATAGATGCGTAATCGCCCAGCCTCGACAGATGCCAGTCGCAACCTGAAGAACAACCAATGCTCCGAAAGCCACGCCAAGGATGGTTAGAAGATCGCTGTCCGCTGACAATAATACGTAGTCGACCACCCACTGCATGTAGAAGGGTGCAACCATCGCCAACGTCTGGAGTGCGATGGATATGCCGAGGATCAATGCGAGGGCACGCTTGAGTCCAACTAAGTTTCCAGTCAGTTGTCGCAACGAGACCCGGCGCGGTGCTGGAGCCGCTTGAAAGTTCGTCGATGGTGAAGCTTCAAGAGCAATGCCAGTGAACTTTCTAGAGAACTCAGCGAGAGGCACCTTGTACCGACCAATCGCGGGGTCCAGCAACGTTGCCGATCGCCGCCCGACGTCGACAAGAACAACGAAGTGATTGAACTCCCAGTGCAGAATGCATGGAAGTGCAAGCAGCTTGAGCTGATCCATGTCCACCCTCAGGGGACGACAGTCAAGCCCCAGCCGACCACCAAGCTCAACAAGGCCATGCAAAGTCATGCCCCGAGCCGCATTGGGATAGGAAAGGCGCGCTTCTCGCAAGGACACCTTTCTTCCGAAATGACTGCAGACCATTGCCATACAAGCCAGCCCGCACTCGGCCGACTCTGATTGCCTCACAACATCCATGTACTCTGCTCCAACTGCTGATGGAGTCCGCGGCTTGCGGCGCACTTGCCGCTAATCGCGATCGAACTCCGGCCCTTGCGTGACAAGCCGGCAGCCACTCTTGAGCATCACAGTGCTGGTGTCAACTTCAATTTTTCCTTGCGTTCTCGAAGGTGATCTCGTAGGTTCATAGCGAACCTAATGATGCGCGGCACGGACGCCGAAAGAACATGCAAGGAGTGCCATGTGTGTAGTACACAGACTAGGCGTAGTCCCAGTCGGCATCACACAGAAGATTCGCTGTCGCCCACCGAGGCCAGCTCCATGCTTTGATCTCAGGCCATAGCTCTGGCCGCCACCAATTTGCCAGATGGACTGGCGAATGCAGGGACGTTTTGTCCAAGAAAAAGGAGTTGTCATGAACAAGAAGCTTGAGTTGAATGCGCGCAGTCTGCAGGGGTTGAGCGAAGAGGAAATGAAGCAGGTTGCTGGTGGAGGCTGGCTCACCGACATCATCGGTACGCCGTCGGTCTTCAGCTGTGGTGGCGACCAACCCACTGCTTGGTGCACCGCTTTCGGTGGCGGCGGCGGCAGCGGCGGTAACGGTGGCGGTAGCAGTGGTGGAGGCGATAACGATAGCCCGGCACCGACCACGATGAATGTCTGCAGCCCTGGTCCCGCCTAATTAGCAATTAGTCCATTTGGGAGGGGGCGTCCTGCCCCCTTCCTCGCGGCCGGACAGCTTGATCATCCGCTGGTCCCGCCCGAGTTGCGTTGAGTAGTTCTGGAATTTCTTGATGAACATCCAAGATAGCGCATCGGTTGTGGCAGCGATCGCGCGAGCGGTGGCACATTCGCCACCCAGTAGGACCGCCGAACTAGCGCGAGGGGATTCAGGTAGAGTCGTGCTGCTAGGAACGTGTCTTGCTCTAGATGGAGGACGCGATGAGTTAGCTCTCCTTTCCAAGGAGATCGACCGTGTGCTGCAACAACTGAAAGACGCTGAAATGGGGCCGGCACTCTTCACTGGGCTCGCGGGAGCCTTCTGGACGCTAAGGCACTTCGCCGCTTCCGCAGCGATCCAGCATCAATTGGACGGCTACGACAGCATTCTACTTCCCAAGCGGCTACTTCACGCGCCTTTGGATATGATCACTGGATTGAGCGGAATTGCCATCTACGCGGCAACCAGTGAGAAGTCACAACTCTCAAAGGCCTGTGCTCTCGAGCTTGAGACGATGTTGCATAGGCCTGTTCGTCCTGGTGAGGATCTCGGTATTTCCCATGGCGTGGCGGGCACGTTGCTTGCCAGCATTACGGTGGCGCGCCGAAAGGCGGCCGATGTGTCGGATCGCTTCTGTGCCGCGCTGCGCCGGGCTTGTGAAGATTATTGCTCGGTGATCGAGGAACAGAAATTCGTTGTCGGTTACAGCGCTAACGATGGAAAGTTTGGGCGGCTAGCGTGGTGCTACGGCCCGCTGTGCTCGGCACTAGTTCTTGCTGGGGCAGGAGTCCTGTTCAGCGAAGTGCGCTTCACTTCGGCGGCAATGGAGATCATGCGCGGAGTAGATGGGCGGGAAAGGCATCTATGGGGCGTCGAGGACTATGGTCTCTGCCATGGAATCGCAGGGGTTGCTCTGATGCTCTCCGAGATAGAGCGCCTCACGGGCGGATCCTTCAGCTCAACGAAGCTGGCTATCAATGAGGCAACGGACACTGCGACCGGCATCCTTCAGTCTCAGATAATCAGCTTGGGTCCAGATCAATCATGTGGTGAGTTCAGTCTCCTGGGAGGGCAGTGGGGCCTCCTGCTGTGGTGGATCACCCAGCGGTTCCCGGAGGCGCCAGCGTACTGGAAAGCTCTATTCGTAGGAGACATGTAATGTCGCTAATTTTCCAGCGTCGATGGAGTGGTTACGCTGCGAGCAGAATTCTCTCCGACGCCGGAGGCAGTATTCCCCTCCATGATGGTCTTGTTGAGAGTGATCTCTGGGATTACCAAGACTTTAGGGCCAGCCTTTCATTGGCGAACCCTTCCCTTCATGGTCGCCTTCTCTCAGGAGATCTGGATCGCCGATCCTTGGCATCCTTGGTCAAGTATGCATCTAGATTTGCGTTCCGGGCGACGCCCACTGGAATGCTTGGTTGGTTTGATCATGCATCTAGCGTCCATGCTGAAGGATACGTCGAAGTTCACCATTCCTCGTCTGTCGCAGGCGGGCAGGGTGCCTTAAACACCGATGTCAAAAGAATGCTCATCCTCAGCCCAACTGCCTATGTAGTTGATGGCGAGGTCAGATACTATTGCCGAGAGAAGGACGAGGCGAGAACAGAGGTTCTTGAGTGCATCTCACGCACGGAAGTTCTCGACCTCATACTTAAGCATCTCAGCGACAGCCACAAGGTCACTTTCGATGATATGCGTACCTTCGTGTCGGAGCTAGCAGATTGCTCTATTGAGGACGCTAGTAAGTATGTTTGCTCTCTCGAGAAGCGTGGCCTGCTCGTCGAGCTTAAGGCGAAGAAGCCCGGTCTCGGGAAGCCTCTGCGCTTATTCACCATTGATTCGGGCCAAGCTTTCCCTTCAGTCGTGTCTCTCTTGGATCAAGAAGAGACTGCCTTGGGGGGGCAGGACTTTTCAAGCAAACGGCCGCTCCACGTGATTTCTCGATTGTCATCTGCAGCCGAGCCCCCGCCCTCCCATATTGCGGAAGAAGTGAGGCAGGCAACGGCGGCGATCCATAGTTGCTCTGATCCACTTGCGCGTTTCAAAGCGGACTTTGAGCACAGGCACGGCGGCGCTTGGGTTCCACTTCTTATGGTCCTTGATGCCGAAGTTGGTCTACCCTTCTCGCCAAAGCTCGCCAAGGTTTACACACGCTCATCAGACCTCTCTGCGAGCGCGAGCGAAGTTGCCAGTAGAGTCCGATCTCGGTTGGACCGGCTTACGAACGAGTTCGAGATTCGTATTGACGACATCATCAAAGACGTCATGCGTAGGGGCGGTAGCGCCACCGGCGGCATAAGCTTGCTTGAAAAGAACTCAGGGGGGCGTGAGGTATACACACTACGGCGGTGGTCGAGCGCAGGCATCTTCAGGCCGGTCATGCGCGGACTTTCGGAGGATGACTCCCGCTTGTTGGAGATTCGAAGAGCGATCGCCTCCCATGAGAGGTCTGACCTCGTATTTGCCGAAGTGGTGGATATCGCGCCAGACTCGGTGGCGGACATCGCGCGCTATCCAAATTTCACAAGCCACGTCATTGATATCTCGGGTACTAATTCGGGTCCTAGTCAAAGTCGAATTTCATTGGGCCAATTGGAGGTCAGCGTTTGCTCTGGCCATGTCGTACTTAGGCTCGCAGGTACGTCGACTCAGGTCGTTCCATTGCTAGGGAATGCACTTACTCCTGGCTTGGATGGCGGAGCTGTATCCTCGTTTCTCAACCTCATCGAAATTCAGGAAGCGCGGGGATTCTCCGATGACTGGATACGATCAGTAAGTTCGGCTGAGTACCACCCATCCATCCTGTTTGGCTCGATTCAGTTATCCCCCGAGCAATGGAAGGTGGCTGCTTCTGACTTCATCCGTGATGGCCGAATGGAGTTGCCTAACGTATTGCATGGGAGGGCGCTGCCCAGATTCCTGCGCTACGGCGGCGGAGATAGGGTTCTCACTCTTGATCGGAAGTCGCATCACTCGATCTCGGTCTTCCACGAAGAGCTGGAACGAAAGGGTGAGCTCTGGATTGAGAAGAGCCCAAATCAGAACCCGTACTCCGTCTCTTCCGATCACGGCGAATACGTCGTTTGCGACTTTGCCGGAATGATTAAAGGACGGGGGGGGCGTTTTGATCAGTTCCAGAGATCAGGGGATGAAGACTGGCTGTTCTTTGAGATGAAGGGCACAAGCGCTGGCCTCCGCGCTTGCGGCGCGAGAGCAATTTCAGAGGCCCTGGCTACGGTGCGAGATTCCGGAGTTACTCGCCCGAAATGGCACTACCTATTCTATGGGGTCACGTTGAGATTTCGTATCCATATTTCTCGTTGTCTTCATCAAAGGGTTAGGGAGGCTGTCCTTCGTAGCTGTATTGGCGCTGGCGGGCTGTCGATGCTTGACGTTTCCGAGAGGCGCTATCTTCCCGAGTTTTCGAGGTATGGCAGCCTTATTGATGAGGTGGAGGATTACTGGACATTTGACAGCGAGAGACGGCTTGCTGGGCTGCGCGCTGATGTCGCGAAAGATCACTCGCTTTCAGCAGTTCGTGCTGTGCTCCAGGTCGCGCAAGATCTCAGATGCGGGCGAGCGAAGTTGGTCGACAGATTGCTGCGGGCCCGCCGATACTTCCAGCAGGAGTTTGGTCTATCCGAAGAAGATAGGGCCTATCTGCGGGAGGTGCGGAACTCCACTCGTGGCAGTGCCGACGTCCTCGATCTGGTAGGTCGGCTTTGTGGTGCAGAGTCGGACCGTTCAATCGTGGAAGACGACGAGCATCTTGAGTCCCGCGCTAATGCAATCGAAGTCTTTTTTCACGAGATAGCTCACATTTCTGTCGCACGCCTCTCGGGTGCGAATCCTAGAAGGCGGGAATGGGCAGCCTACGAGACTATCCATTCGCTTGTTCAGCAAATTTCAGGCGCAACACGCGCATCATAAATCCTAGTCTCGGACTAATTAACATTAATAGATTATCAGTAGCTTCAATTTCCGCGGCTGTCGCCGTCATACTGGCTGCGGCTTTGGTGTTTCAGGATAGAATCCGCACTCGAACCCCAGCGGGATTCGCCGGTGTTGCGATGGAGAAAATTGATGAGCGCTCTCCGTATGCTGCTGACCCTCGCTGGAATGTGGCCAAGAGCGAGCTTCGGCATTTGGTGAGTATGGGGGCCACGAAGTCCGATGTCATTCTGAAGATCAATGCGACTTTGCGTCTTCTAGGTGATGAGCACTCCATGCTGGTTGATCCTGTGACCGTCAAGGAGAAGATGTCTGCCTTCAAGGGCGACGGTACCCCTAGGCGGATTGAAGTGGCTTCGATCGACGACTATATGTACGTCAAGTTGCCTACACTCACTGAGTTCGACGAAGCGATTGCCGCGAAAGCCAACGCTGATGTCAGCAATGGGGGCGCTGCGGCGGAATGCGGGGTGATTCTGGATCTTCGTGAGAATGGCGGAGGCAGCATGTGGAAAATGATTTCTGCGATCGCACCGCTCGTAGGCGAGGGGCGACTCGGATACTTTGTTTCTGGGGATGGTACGCGCCAGGCTTGGGGGATCCGGGAGAACAGAGCTTTTCTTGGGGAGAAGTCGATGGGTGCAATTCCGGCTTATGGGAAATCCATGCTTTCCGATTTGCCGGTGGCTGTGCTCATTGGACCCGGTACGCTGAGCTCCGGCGAAGTCGTTGCCTCTGTCTTCTCTACGCGCAGCAAGGCACGCTTGTTTGGCCAGCCTACCGGAGGAATGGCTGACGCTAGGGAGGCATTCTCTTTGGGAGACGGGAGTATTCTTTTCCTTACTACGGCCAGGCTTGCCGGTCGTGATGGGGTTACCGTTCCTGGTCGTCTAAGGCCCGACGTTTGGATCTCTCAGGAACGATCTGAAGAGAAGGATCTCACCCTTGTCGCCGCCGAAGAATGGCTTCAAAGCGGCTGTCGATAGACCGTTAGGGCGCGATGTAGATCTCCACTAGCATTACTCAACCATAGCAGCTGGTCGCCTTTCGCTAGAGCGGTAGGAAGGGTCGATTGCTGCGTCCGGTAAGCATCCCTTGGCCGATACCGGTCAAGGGGACCCATGTCCTGAACGGCGAAATTTCTTTCAACGAACAAGAAGGGCATGTCCGCTCGCCCGTGCGGTTCGCCGAGATGACGCCTCGAAGGGGAAGTGCCTCAAGTAGCTGTCGTTGCACAGTTGCTTGGACCAAGTGCGAGGAGGGGCTTCATCAGTGTCTACCAACTCCACATGGATCGCGGTCCACTCGAGAAGGCTGTTCTGCTTCTGTAACGGGCCGAGAGTGCGCAATGCGAAAATGGTTGTCATACAACTTGACAGCCTAAGGGTGAGCTCATCAAGGAACAGGACTCCATGGTAGGCCAGTGATATTTCACCGGGGGCAGGGCGGGTTGCCCCCACCCACCAGCGCCGCCGCGCTCGCGCTGTGATGGGGCGCTCTAAAGGGCCGCTGCCGCCAACGTCTTGGGTCCAGCCCTTCGCCACTCACCGACGCAATCGCGGCAAGCTGCAGCGCCTCAGTCTCTTCGGTATCCGGCAACAGGCTGGGCAGGCGCGAGGCCAACAGTGTCTTGCCGCAGCCAGGACTACCGATCAACAACAGATGGTGCCCACCGGCAGCGGCCACTTCCAACGCGCGCCGTGCATGCGCCTGCCCGCGCACGTCGGCCAGATCGGGCAGTGGCAATGGTGTCGTGTCCACGCGCTCCACGGGTGGCAACAGGCGCGGATTGCCCAGCCCGGCGCAGCATTCCAGCAACGTACGCGCCACACGCACATCAGCGTGCTCGGCCAACGCGGCCTCTGCGGCATTCCCCGGCGGCACCACCAGAATGCGCCCGGCTTCGGCGGCTGCAATCGCGGCGGGCAGCGCACCGGCCACCGGCCGCAGCTCACCGGTCAGGCCAAGCTCGCCCAGGAACTCGTATTGCAGCAGCGACTGCGGATCGACCTGTCCGCTGGCCGCAAGAATTCCCAAGGCAATCGCCAGGTCGTAGCGACCACCTTCCTTGGGCAGGTCCGCAGGCGCCAGGTTCAACGTGATGCGCCGCTGCGGAAAGTCGAAGCGCGCGCAGAGCAGGGCGGCTCGCACGCGCTCGCGGGATTCGCGCACGCTGGTTTCCGCCAGGCCCACGATCTGGGTGACAGGCAGGCCGCCGGAGAGATGCACTTCCACCCGCACCAGCGGGGCATCGACCCCGGCGCGTGCACGGCTGTGGACCAGCGCCAGGCTCATGTAAGGTTTCCTGCAGATGGATGTTCGATGGTGCGGCAGGTGAGCTGCGGCCAACCATCGGGAATTGCTGGTGAAGCGGCTAGGGGGATTCCGGCAGACGGTTGGGGCATGCCTTCCTCCTCTGCGGAAGCAAGATTCGGCCATCAAGTGAACGATGGACGCCAATTCGCCGTGCTACTCAAATTGACGTGCTACTCAAATTGAATAGCGTCGGTTACACATGGCCACGCATTTCCAAGCGCTACGCCAATTCCACTTGGGGCATCCAGGTGGTGCAACCATGGATGCTTCTGGAAAAACAGCGTGGCAACAGCCACCGCTTGATTCACATCGACTCGCATTGGTTTTCAATGTGACTTCCCCAGCCATCGGGGGCTGTGATATGAAGACGGAATCTTGCTGGAAGGCTCTTTCAAGGGGATGGGGGGAATGGAAACGTTTGAGGAGGCTGATCGTCGTGTTTCCCTCGTCCTTTGGGGGGTGGCGAAGCGCATTCCCGAACGGGGCCCCGTGGGGGCCTGACTCTGTTGCACACTAATGATGAGCCTGGCGCTGACGCCATCGGCAAGTGCCGAGACGGTCACCTACATTCATACCGATGCGCTTGGTTCGGTGGTTGCCGAGACCGACGCCAATGGCAACGTGGTCAAGCGCTATGACTACGAACCCTATGGGGCCGTTGTTGGCGGGCAGGTTGCGGATGGACCTGGATATACGGGACACGTGAGCGACGCTGCCACTGGGCTGAGCTACATGCAGCAGCGCTACTATGATCCCCAGTTGGGACTCTTCCTCTCGGTGGATCCGATCTCTACGCATTCAAGCACGAAACACTTCAATCGATACAGCTACGCTTATGGCAATCCGTACTCCTTCACCGATCCGGACGGAAGGGTTCCGGTAATGCCATTCATCTACGGCGCCGTCCTGGGCGGCCTCGCAGACATCGCGGTCCAGAAAGCCATGAATCCGGATAAGCCTATCGACAAAGTGGAGGCTGGCATTGCTGCTGCGGTTGGCTCAGTCTCCGGAGGCGCTGGTGGAGTGGCCGTTGCGGCAGTGGGTTCCGGCACGATTTCGGTAGGGCGTGCGGTTGCCATACAGACCGTGGTCAATGCGGTGGCGGGCGGTGCTGGCTCCGCCGCAGAGAGCGCAATCAAAGGGCAACCCATCACGGCGGAGGGCGTCGCTTCAAATGCGATTGGCAGTGCAGCGGGTGGATTGGCAGCCTCCGGGGTTGGCGTTGCCATGGGTGATTTCGCAGGCCCAGCTGCACGCGGATCACTCCAACGGCTGAGTCAATCCCGCGGCCCAGGTGGGCCGAACATGGCAAGTGCCACTGCGTCAACCGGAACTGCCATTCCCAGGCAATCGGCACTCCAGGGTGCGGCGTCCCAAGCGGGTCAGGGCCTGGCGGGAGCAGGGGCGACTATCGTGCAGAAGGAACTGGAGAAGAAAAAATGAGTCCCTTGTTGAAAGGCCTCATAGGCACTCAGCTTCTCGCTGCGGTCTTTGGCGTTTCTTACTTCGCAGTTCTCACGTACCGCAATTACCCGGACGCTATGCATACGGGATTGCGTATTTGGGGCTACTTCGCGGTGATCTTCCTATTCCTTCATCTGTTTCTTGCGCTGAAGCAGTGGTGGGAAAATTCGCGTCGAAGGCGATAGGCGTGCCCCCTTCCGTGATCTCGTTTGCACTAGAGAACAAGTCGCCCAATGGGCGGCTTGTGCTTTTTGCGGGGAGGTTCACCGGCCTTCAAGTGAAAGCATGCCAATCTCCACATTGGCTGCTGGAAAAGCTGCGTTCACTTCAAGTCCCTGGCGGCTTGCGAGTACTGATGGCCCTCTCGCTCGCCATGGGCCTGCCGGGGTGCGGGGAAGAGGTGGAGAGTTCAACGTATCCCATTGGCCAGACGGGAGAGACGTGCACCGCCTACAAGGGCTTCGACCGCCAGCCTCCTGAAGTAGTTGTGGCGGAGCTTGGCCCCTCGCGATCGAGCATCGGGCGGCCCCTTGCTGTTCAGACGCAGCGCCACTGTGAGCGTCAGCCTACGATGGCACTTCAGCGCTGAAGTAGTTGGTGGGATCGGCTTGGCGGTGTCCTCGGGCCCCAAGCAGACACCGCTGCTCATCCTGCACCAACCCATTGAAGCGCCCAAACCGGGCCTCAACCCACGAAGGCCCCGCGCTTTCCACCAGCAACCGCCCTTGGCTCTGGTGCAGATCCAGCCAGCGCTCGAAGCTGATGCGCAGACGTTCGATATTCGGTGCCCGCCAGCGGGCATCGGCAGGCATGCGGATCAGCACGCGCGAGGGCGCGTTCTCCACCTCCATCACCAGCACGCCTTGCACCGGATCTCGAAGGACGTCGCCCCGGCATGGCGCGTGTGCAGTTCAAAGCCCTCGCGGGCCTTCGCGGTCACGAAGCCGAGCGCATCACTGTGCAGCAGGCGGTAATCGGCCGGCTGCAGCTTCTGGTAGGCCCACACCTGATCGCCCGCGGGCTCGGGCCGCTCTACCCACATCGCGCCGATCACTGCGATGCACACCACCGCAGCGGCCACGCCCTGCATCTTCATACGTCACCCCGCACACAGGCAGAAAGGTCCGCGCCATAAGCGCGCTCAGTCCTTGGGGCGCATCCGCTCGTGGATGAAGGCGGTCAGCGCCAGATCGGCCATCACCAGCCCCTCCATCACCCGGTCGCCCACGTACTGCTCCGGCTCGCTGTTCTGGCGCGTGCGCTCGGCCGCCAGCAGGATCTCCTGCACGATGCGCTGGCCGGTGAGCGCGCAGTCGGCGTCGGACAACGCGATCTGCCGGCTGCGCAGGTGGTGCCGCTCGGGCCAGGGCTGGCCGTCGGCCGCAGCGCCCGCACCGATGGCGTGCAGGACGGCGATGAGGCTGTTGGGGTCCAGCGCAGGCGCGGGTGACGGTGCTTCCTGGATGGGGCGTGGAGGAGGGGAGTGCGGTGTGGTCATGGCGGGCTCCGTGCAAGCAGGCGGACGCCGCCACCGATAAAGGTGGCGGGCAGAGCGTGGCTCGAAAACCGGATGTTGGGAACCGGCGGGTACAAGACCCCCACGCCCCGCCCGCCATAGCCGGCAGACGGATTGCCAGCCGGCACCACGCGCGGTGGTGCCGGCTGGCAAGCGCAAACTACTTCCCAACAAAACGGGCTTTCGAGTCCCGACCACCGATGCACGGTGGCGCAGTAACGATTACCTGCTGTTGTTCGGAATGCCAACGGGTAGGGGTCAATGCCGCCAAAACCCGAGACGCTTTTGGCATTGTCGCATAGCACCGGAAGCGGCGAGAGCCTTGGCGTGCCAAGCGGAACGGCACTTCTGGAACGGAGTCGTCAGAACCTTCCGCCAGAGATGCAAGGCGCGGCAAATGCGACAGTACTCGCCCATCGGACATGTGTGATCGCCCATGCAACCGAACCGCTGCGACACCCGCTAGTTGGTTTAGATGACTTCTTGCCTATTGAACCTATCGAGCGCCACGCGCAATCTGACTACTGCTGTAGTCAATCAAGATCGTCCTGCCCGCAGTAGGAAGGTTCTGCAGTGTTCGATTGGATTCCACCCACTGGCGCAGGCCAAACAAGGACCACTGCACGTGTCACGCCGCAGCCGACTGCTTCTCTGCGCGGGTCTGGTCCCGCTTCCCTGGTTCCTGTTCTGGACCAGCGTTGCCGCCGTATTCGCGCCGGGCTACAACCCGCTTGCACAGCACGCCAGCGAGCTGCTGCAGGCGCCAACGCTTGCAAGCATCTGCGGCAGGATTGCGGCTATCGGCTCCGGTATGGGCTTCGTGGCGTTCTCCATCGGGGTATGGCGGGAGTCCGGTCGCCGGATTGCAGTAGGTGCAATCTGCTGGTTGGTCTTTGGCATTTCCATGCTGACCAACGGGCTCTGGCCCATGGGCCATCCGATGCACGGCTTCTACACCATCGGTATCGCCAACATCATTGCACCGGCGATGTCGCACATCGAACTGAGCGCGTGGTCTGCCAACCGAAGGGCGTACGCCGTGACTGCTATGGTGAGCATCGCGGGCATCGTCTATCTCTGGTTGAACGTGGTGGGAGCGGATCCGGATGGGTTCAGGGGGCTGACCCAGCGCCTGTTCTCGTCGATCAACTCGCTGTGGCCGTTCCTGGTTGCGTGGTACCTGGTGCGCCGCGGTTCAAGCGCGCTGCGGACGCAGCCTGCGCATTGATGGATAGGCACGCAGGCACAGGGACGACTATTAGGCGTGTGGAGTTGAGAACAGGATGAGGATTTTTCGCCGCCAGCTGATCTACGTCCAAGTGCACCAGGACCATTTCACTGCGCGCTTGGTCGGTGGAGACAGGACCATCCGTCGCCAGTGTCATGCCCTTGGCAATCGCGCGGGCCCAATCAAGGACTTTTCGAATATCCGGCCCCTGCTCAAGGCGATCTTCTCGGAACTCATGCCCGGGTTCTCTTTCGTCAAGCCGTGGGGGATTCTGCACTTTGATCCGGTTGAGTACCCGGTTACGAAGGATGAACTGGCGGGGTTTCAGAAGGCTGCCATGCAAGGTGGTGTGAGCTTCTGTTTTCTCTCCACGTGGGAGCAGCGGCATGAAGACAAGGATCTGTTGGAGATGTTCAAGTAGGGGCTGGCCCAGCACATCTTTTGAGACCAACCCGCTTGGTGGCTCGGCCTGATTCTGGCATTGCGAGCGTCCGGTCCTGCGCGCAGAGCGCCATGCGCCCAAAGAAGACACTTGCCCGAGAGTTATACCCTAGCACGCTGCCAGTCTGGTTTTACGTGGTGTTGTTAGCCGGTCCCGGCCGTCTTAAGATCGAGCCGTGACAAGGGGATAGCTTGCCGTACGCTGCCTTGTAGATAAATCGTATAGCTGTGCCTATGGATACGTCTATTAGTTGGTTAGGCCTTTTTATGGCAATAAATGGAGATCGATTGCTTATGTCCGGAACATGGATCACACACCACGACGGCTTTGTTGAGGAGCGTCGCGTCATCGTTCAAACGTACTCAGACGGTGGATATCGCGTTAAGACAACGCAAGGGGAGGACGACGCAGGTGACGTTTTTGGCGATGATTCTAGTACGTTGATTATTCCCCCGAGCTCCAAAGGAAGCCCCATAGACATTGACGGAGAGACTATTGACGAGGTGCGGGAGCAACTCACTGAAGAAGGTTTCAGTGAGGAGGCGATCACCGAGATCGTTGGCTACTTCCCGGGCTGAAAAATCGTTCAAGGCGAAGCCACTTCGTGGCTCGCCTTAACTCAGGCGTTGGGCAGCTTGTAGAGGTCGTGACGATGAGTCAAAAAATAGAGGACGTTCTTCGGGTTCTTGAAGGTATCCGTAGTGGCTACCAACCCGAAAAACCTGAGCCTCTTCGTAGGGTGAGGGTTCGGGTAGTCCGTCAGATCGCCAAGCAACGTGGCGTTGACTACCAAACTATTGCGGATGCTTATATCCGTCGGCTGGCTCCGGACATCGAGCGCACGCCCGCGTTTGACCAGCTCGTAGAGGATTGGCTGGCATCAGGCTCTCATTCGCTGCAACATATTCTTGAGAGTCATGCCTTAGACCGAGGCGACCCGGCACGCATAAGTGAGTTCTTTGCGCCCACCGCCTAACAATTCGTTCAAGCCTAGGCCGCTTCGCGGCTCGCGCCTAAGTGTCTGCTGCGAACGACTGCTTCCAGCCGAAAAGCTGCTTTGTTGCTCTCCCGCGGGTCAAATCGGGCGTCGTCACTCCATCAATTAATGATCTCCCCACTCCCCGAAGCAACAAACGCCTTCAACTGCCGAACGAACTCCGCGTCGTAGAGCTCCCACTCCACAATCTCCCCCACAATCCGCAACGGCTGCGCACTCCGATACGACCGCGTCGGGTTCCCGGGAAACTTCTTGTTGGTCACATTCGGGTCGTCCTCAAACGGCCCGGTCGGCTCGACCACATACACACGCGGCCGCCCTTCACCGCGGGCCATCTCCGCAGCCAACCCGGCGCCCTTGGCAATGGTGGTGAAGTAGATGTGGTTCATCACCACACTGTCGCGATAATTGGAGCGGAAGCCAGCGCTCAGCAGCTCGCCCACGGCGAGGTCAGCGCGGGTGCCGTGATAGAACGGCCCGGCGATCTGGTCGCAGGTGTCATGCGAAACGGGTGTCCATTCGGTGTCCTGCGCCATCGGCACTGCCCCTGCGTGTCCTGCCGGATCGACAGGCCGGCGAGTCTAGGGCGCCCGGTGGGCCTTGCTGCAAGGCCCTATCCGGGAAATAATCTGTAAACGGGAGGCGCGGTGCGCCTCCCTTTTTTATTCTGCCGCGCCGCGTCCTTCCAGCTCGCGCACGGCCGTTTCCAGCGCGTCCAGCTTTTCGCGGGTCTTCAGCAGCACGGCGCGCTGCACTTCGAACTCCTCGCGGGTGACCAGGTCGAGCTTGGCCAAGCCGGCCTGCAGCGCGCTCTTGAAGGTGGCCTGCAGTTCCTCGCGCGATTCGCGCAGGCCCGGCGGCACCAGGTCGCTGAGGCGACGGGCGAGGTCATCGATTTGATTCAGGTCGATCATGGGGTGCTCCGTGGGGGTGGGCCCGTGCATCCGGCGCGGGCAGGCCATTCGGGCACAAGGATACTGCCGGCACCCACTGCCCGGACAGGCGGCAGCGGCTTCGCACGGGCCGCGTTCAGGCGCTATCCTCCACGCCGGAAGACAGGAGATAGACGATGAAGATGGTCATGGCGGTGATCAAGCCGTTCAAGCTCGACGACGTGCGCGAAGCGCTGGCCGAGCGTGGGGTCACCGGCATCACGGTGACGGAAGTGAAGGGCTTTGGTCGCCAGAAGGGCCACACCGAGCTGTACCGTGGCGCGGAGTATGTGGTCGATTTCCTGCCGAAGGTGAAGCTGGAAGTGGCGGTGACCGATGACCAGGTGGAGGCGGTGGTTGAGGCCATCGTGAAGGCCGCCGGCACCGGCAAGATTGGCGACGGCAAGGTGTTCGTGTACGACCTGGGCAGCGTGGTGCGTATTCGTACCGGTGAGCTGGACGCGGACGCGTTGTAAGCGCATCGCCGGATGCGCGAACGCGACTGGTCCCGGGAACGCTGCGGGGTAGAGTCGACTGTTAGTCGACTATCGCGCACAGCGCGGGCATTTCGGTCACGGACGGGAAGAGCAGTCGACTAGCAGTCGGCTGTACCCCGTCAGGCATTCAATGCCACCAGGCTATACGGCTCTGTCGCTTGGCCGGCGGGTTGCTTGAGTCGAGCAGGCTCGACTCTACGGAGCGGTGTGTATCATGGTGTCGATCCAGTCGGCATAGCGCGAGATGCGCACGTTGTGCACCACCTGCCCGTAGTAGCCGGCTTCAAGCGCATGCTCCGGCACTGCGGTAATCCACGAGCCCAGGCCGATCAGCTCCCAGCCATGAGCGCCGTGGATCATCAATGGGCCGCCGCTGTCACCGCTGCCGAGCACGCCCTCCAGTGGCAGGCCGCCGTCCGGCCCGTCGAATCGATACCAGAGATAGCGGCCATTGCCACCTGTCACTGCGTTTTCGGCGCGGCGCAGTACGCCGCGGTGCGATCCACCCGGCGCCAGCCCGGTCATGCCGGTGCCCGTGGCCCCTTTGCCGACCAGAGTAGCGATCTTTCCCGCTTCGGCCTGCCCGCGATAGAGGCGAACCGGCGCAACGTCGCTGACCGGTGCGGCCAGCTGAATCAGGGCGATGTCATCGGAGGCGGCCAGGAAGGCGTGGATGGGGCCTGGGTTGCCTGACACCAGCGCCGCCTGGCCAAGCGCTTCGGGCATGCGCCGGTAACCGGGATGCACGAACACGCGCTCGACACGGTACGGGCGACCGTTGATCTGCACCTCGGCGTCCATGCCTTCCATGGGCGCGGCGTGTGCGGCGGTCACCACCCAGCGCGGCGCGATCAGGACGCCGTGGCCCTCCCCGGGCAGGTCGGCCAAGGCCGGGAATGAGGATGCCGATACGCGGTAGGCGCTGTCATCCACATCGCTGCGGATGACAATGGCGTCGGCGGAGAAGGGCAGGGTAGCCCAGGCGAGAAGGAGCCAGCGGCGCATGGTTCGCAGTCTTGTGCGTGGAAGGCGATGACCCTAGCCGGGATCGGATGGCGCGAACACCCGTGTGCGACGAAGTGCCGTCCCGGCGTGATCAACCGGGCGGAATGAGGGGTGACGACCGCCACTCCGGCAGACCGAGCGCGCGGCGGGTACGCGTCACGATGGCGCCGATCTCTGCCTCGAAGCCGCGATCAGGTTGCAGCAGCGGCGTGAGTTCAGCACAGCGTTGCTTCAGCACCTCGACCCATGGCGCTGGGTGGGTCTCCGTAGCGGCCAGTGCGAAGTGCCTGCGACCCTCGTCATAAGCCCCCGCCAGCCCGGCGGTGATGCCTGCATGGATGTGTTCGCGGATGCCCGGTTTGGGGTGATGACTCATCAATGTACGCACGTGCCCCGGGGTGGGAAAGCGGTCACGCAGCGCCAGTACCTCGGCTGCGGCCCGCTCGGCCAGTGTCTGTGCGGCCGAGGCAAACTCGGCGGTTTCGGTGAAGCGTTGGAATCCGGCAACGCGGCCGCCCACATCGAAGGACAGGTAGTCCTTTTCTTCCCAGAGCCAGCAGGCGCCGACATTGAGATAGCTGCCCCTGTCCCATGCCGAAGGCTGGAACTCGACCACCCCGACCCACCAGCCTTGGTCGTCAAGCCAGGTGCGCGAACGGCCTTTCTGCACGCAGCCCAAGGGGCGCAGTATGGATCTTGCGGCTGCAGTCAGCAGGCGGGTGTGTTCAGGTGTCGGCATCCCCAGCATCCTTGCGAGTGGCGTGCCGACGAGTATCGCAGAGCACATCGGGCGTGTGGCCCGGGGCAAACGCAGGGGCAAACCGCAGTCGCGCAAGCAATGCAGGGCGAACAGCGCTTACCGCCGCTTGGCCCACTTGTAGAACCGCTTCCAGCCCTGGCGCACGGCGGCGACCCAGCCCGGGTCGGCCACCAGCGCGGCCTGCGCGGCACTCGGGGCCTGGCCGGTCACGCGCTGGCGCATCTTCAGCAGGTTCTTCATGTCGCTGCGGCGCATCTGCCGGCTCAGTGGGTTGCGGCGCAGCCAGCGCGGGGCGCGCCAGGCGGAGGTGAAGTCCAGCAGCACCGGCACGCCGCCGCTGACCACCACGTTGGTGCCATGCAGGTCGTTGTGGGTGATGCCGGCGGCGTGCAGGCGGCTGAGCGCGTGCTGCAGCTGCTCGAACACTTCATTGCCCACGGCCTGCGCGCTGCTCAGGGTCTGGCCCGGGATGAACTCCATGCCCAGTGCCAGGCCACCCAGGGTGCCGAGCAGCGCGGGGGCGTGCTTCCAGCCGCCCAGGCGCTGCAGCATGCGGGCTTCCCGGCGCACCATCAGTCGCGCGATCAGCGAAACGGGAGTGCCGCGGTAACGGGAATAGTCCTTGATGACCGCCTCGCGCCCGTCCAGGCAGGTGCGGTAGACGTCGGGGGCCAGGAAACGCTCGCCGCGCTTGAGCAGCAGCGGGGAGGCGGCGTCATCGCCGCAGGAGGAGGATGGCAGGGCAGGAAGATGCATGTCGGGGTCTCGGACGACCCGGTGGGTGGCGCAATGCGTCAAGCGAACCGGTGTTACAGGGAGTTACTAAGTTTTCGTTAATTTTAGTACTCGCCAGTTCGCTATTCCACGATTTGTCGGAGAAATGTCGGGGTCGTGGCTGGAACAGTTCGTCGCGCAGAATCGGACAATTCTGTCTCACTTATTCCGGTTGGCCTTTAGCATCAACAGCTTGCGCGCCCAGCCCTGCGCCTCCTTCGCAACCGGATGAACACGGCGCACGGGCAACTTGACCCCGGCGCACGGCCTGCCGACCATAAGCTGTTAATCCGCGACATCGGCGGCCGCCCCCTCCGGCACGTCCCCGTCCCCTGCCGCGTTCCCCACCGGTGCTGGCCGCCTGGCCGTGCATCGCCCCGTTTCCCGTTCCGGCCGCGGCTGGAGGAAAGTGCTTTGATCATCAAAATCGTCATTGCAGCGCTGTTCGTGGCCTGCGTGCTGTACATCCACTTCCGTGGCAAGGTCCGCGCGCGCTGGTCGCGCCAGCTGCTGGACCACTCCAGTTTCATGGCCCCGATCAACGTGGTCATGTACATGTTCTCGAAGGTACCGACCACGCCGTTCCTGGACCCGGGCAAGGAGTTCCCGCAGCTGGAGCCGCTGCGCCAGAACTGGCAGATGATCCGCGACGAGGCGCTGGCGCTGCGCGACGCGCAGAAGATCGCCGCCTCCAGCACGTTCAACGATGCCGGCTTCAATTCGTTCTTCCGTCGTGGCTGGAAGCGCTTCTACCTGAAGTGGTACGGCCCGTCGCACCCGTCGGCGAAGGCGATGTGCCCGAAGACCACGGCGTTGCTGGAGTCGCTGCCGGACGTGCGCGCGGCGATGTTCGCGCAGCTGCCGTCGGGCAGCGAACTGCGTCCGCACCGCGATCCGTTCGCCGGTTCGCTGCGCCTGCACCTGGGCCTGGCCACGCCGAACAACGACGGCTGCTACATCGAAGTGGACGGCATCAAGAAGAGCTGGCGCGATGGCGAGTGGATGATGTTCGACGAGACCTACATCCACCACGCGCACAACGAGACGCCCGATGACCGCGTGATCCTGTTCTGCGACATCGCCCGCCCGCTGCGCTTCGGCCTGCCGAGCCTGTTCAATCGTGCGGTGGCGGCCACGCTGCTGGCCGGCGGTGCCTCGCCGAACCTGCCGGGTGACCCGACCGGCGGCGTCAACAAGGCCTTTGGCAGCGTCTACAAGGTGCGCCTGAAGGCCAAGGCGCTGCGCGAGCGCAGCGTGGTGGCCTACCAGCTGATCAAGTGGGGCCTGGTGGTGGCGTTGATAGCCGGTATCTGGGCGCTTTGATCGTTACATGAGGTTGCCGGCCAGCGGCCGGCACTACCGGAACATGAAAAAACCCGCGCTGTCGCCAGCGCGGGTTTTTCTTTTGCATGGGTGGATGCCGACCGTTGGTCGGCACGCCTTACTTCAGTGCCGCCTGCACGAACGGCGGGGTCACCAGCACGCCGGTGTGCAGCGCGGCGGTGTAGTACAGGGTGTTGAAGGTCTTGGCGGCCGAGTCGGCCTGGCGGAAGTCGAAGCTGCTGTCGCCCTTGCGCGCCATGGTCACGCTCCACCAGCCGGTGGGGTAGCACGGCTGCGGGAACGGCAGGGTCTTGAACGAGCCGAAGCCAGCCTTGCCCATCTCGGTGCGCATTTCGTTGATCAGCTCCAGCTGCATCAGCGGCGACTCGGACTGCTGCACCAGGATGCCGTCGTCCTTCAGGGCCTTGAAGCAGCTCTCGTAGAAGGCCTTGTTGAACAGGCCTTCACCCGGGCCGACCGGGTCGGTCGAATCGACGATCACCACGTCCACGCTGCCGGCCGGGCAGTTGGCCATGTAAGCCACGCCGTCGTCGAACAGCAGTTCGGCGCGGGCGTCGTCGTTGGAGTCGCACAGTTCCGGGAAGTGCTTGCGCGCCATCACGGTGACCTGCTCGTCGATGTCGCACTGGGTCACGCTCTCCACGCCGCTGTGCTTGAGCACTTCGCGCAGGGTGCCGCAGTCGCCGCCACCGATGATCACCACGCGCTTGGGCGCGGCATGGGTGAACAGCACCGGGTGGCTGATCATCTCATGGTAGAAGAAGTTGTCCTTGCTGGTCAGCATGATGGCCCCGTCGATGGTCATCAGGTTGCCCCAGTCGGTGGTCTGGAAGATCTCGATCTTCTGGAACGGCGACTGGACCTCGTCCAGCTTGCCGGTGATGCGGTAGCCGATGGCCGAGCCGGTGCGCTCGAAGTGTTCGATGTACCAGTTGTTGCTGTCAGTCATGGGAAAACAGTCCTGTTCGGAGGGGTGGAGCCGGGCTGGCGGGCGGGGCCGCGTGGCACAGATGCCACATCCGGACGGATCGGCCCGTTCAGGTTGGAACCTGTCACGGGCGCGGGCGCGCATGATAACGAACCTGTGGGCACATAGGCGTTATCATGCCCCCCCTTTTATTGCCAACAAGGCCGACTGAAATGACCGATTGGTCCCTCGACCAAGCCCGCAAGACCTACTCGATCCCGCATTGGGCGGACGGTTACTTCGACGTGGATCAGGCCGGGCACATGGTGGTGAGACCGACCGGGGCGGACGGCCCGGTGGTATCGCTGCCCAAGGTGGTGGACGCGGCGCGCGCGGCCGGTGCCAAGCTGCCGCTGCTGGTGCGCTTCCCGGACATCCTCGGCCAGCGCCTGGGCAAGCTGCAGGCGGCCTTCGCCCAGGCCCAGCAGGACTGGGAGTACAGCGGCGGCTATACCGCCGTGTACCCGATCAAGGTCAACCAGACCCGCGGCGTGGCCGGCACCCTGGCCGGCCACCACGGCGAGGGCTTCGGCCTGGAAGCGGGCAGCAAGCCCGAGCTGATGGCCGTGCTGGCGCTGTCGCGCCCGGGTGGCCTGATCGTCTGCAACGGCTACAAGGACCGCGAGTACATCCGCCTGGCCCTGATCGGTCGCAAGCTGGGCCTGCAGACCTTCATCGTCATCGAGAAGCCGTCCGAGCTGAAGCTGGTGCTGGAAGAGTCCAAGGCGCTGGACGTGAAGCCGGGCCTGGGCGTGCGCATGCGCCTGGCCTCGCTGGGCGCCGGCAAGTGGCAGAACAGCGGTGGCGACAAGGCCAAGTTCGGCCTGTCACCGCGCCAGCTGCTGGACCTGTGGAAGTCGCTGCGTGACACCGAGTACGCTGACTGCCTGAACCTGCTGCACTTCCACATGGGCTCGCAGATCTCCAACGTGCGCGACATCGCCAACGGCATGCGCGAAGCCACCCGCTACTTCGTGGAGCTGTCGCGCCTGGGCGCGAAGATCACCCACGTCGACGTGGGCGGTGGCCTGGGCGTGGATTATGAAGGCACCCGTTCGCGCAGCTTCTGCTCGATCAACTACGGCCTGCATTCCTACGCCAGCAACATCGTGCAGCCGCTGGCCAATGCGTGCGAAGAGTTCGGCCTGACCCCGCCGCGCATCGTCACCGAGTGCGGCCGCGCGATGACCGCGCACCACGCGGTGCTGATCGCCAACGTCTCGGAAGTGGAAGAGGCGCAGGAAGGCCGCGTGCCGGACCAGCACGACGACGAACCGGCGGCGATCCGCCACCTGCGCGAAATCCACGACGAACTGGACGTGCGCCCGGCGGTGGAGCTGTTCCAGGAAGCGCAGCATTTCCATGCCGAAGGCCTGGCCAGCTACGCGCTGGGCCAGATCGACCTGCCGCAGCGTGCGCGCATCGACGATCTGTTCTACGCCATTGCCCACGGCGTGCGTGCGCGCCTGAGCTATGACGAGAAGAGCCATCGCCCGGTGCTGGACGAACTGAACGAGCGCTTGGTCGACAAGTACTTCGTCAACTTCAGCGTGTTCGAATCGATCCCGGACGTGTGGGCAATCGACCAGGTGTTCCCGATCGTGCCGATCGAGCGCCTGGACGAAGCTCCGGACCGTCGCGGCATCATCGCCGACATGACCTGCGACTCGGACGGCATGGTGGAAACCTATGTCGAGAACGAGAGCCTGGACAGCTCGCTGCCGTTGCACAAGATGAAGCCGGGCGAGAGCTATCGCATCGGCTTCTTCATGGTCGGTGCCTACCAGGAAATCCTGGGCGACATCCACAACCTGTTCGGCGATACCGACGCGGTGGAAGTGCTGGCCGATGCCGATGGATACGCCATCACCCAGCAGCGCCGTGGTGACACCACCGACGTGATGCTGGATTACGTGGGTTACCGCCTGGACGAACTGCGTGCGACCTATGCGCAGCGCGTGGCCGAGGCCCAGCTGTCGCCGGAACGCGCGCAGGAACTGTCGGACGCGCTGGAAGCCGGCCTGACCGGTTACACCTACCTGTCCGACGAACCGCTGGTGTGATGGACGGCACCGGGCCCGCCCGGTGCCACCGTTGCCGATGAGCGCGCGCGCGATCTTCCACCTGTTCCTGCATGCCGCCGTGCCAGCCCTGCTGGCATGGCTGTTCTGGCGCAAGCGCTTTGCCTCGGCGTGGCTGCTGATGCTGCTGGGCTGGATCATCGACCTGGACCATCTGCTGGCCGACCCGATCTATGCACCAAACCGCTGCAGCATCGGGTTCCACCCGCTGCACACCGCACCGGCCATCGCGGTCTATGCCGGGCTGTGCGTGCCGAAGAAAACGCGGTTGTTCGGTATCGGTCTGATCATCCACATCGTGCTGGACGCGATTGATTGCTGGTGGATGCATCACCGTTGATGCTTGGTGTACGGCGACCGGTCGGATTGGCGCTTGGTAGAGCCGGCCGCTGGCCGGCTTCCCCAAGGCGTTCCCGGCGACCACGTGGTTGCCGGCCAGCGGCCGGCACTACCCACCGTTGGGTTGGCCAAGGTCGACACCTACCGGGTGCACGGCGACCGGTCGGATTGGCGCTTGGTAGAGCCGGCCGCTGGCCGGCTTCCGCAGGGCGTTCCTGGCGACCACGGAGATGCCGGCCAGCGGCCGGCACTACCCACTGTTGGGTTGGTCGCGTCACCCCACCGGCAACCACAACGTTGCGCGCAGGCCGGGCTGCGCATTTTCCAGCGCCAGGCGCCCGCCATAACTGGCGGCGATATCCTCCACGATCGCCAGTCCCAATCCACTGCTGCCCTCGCGCTCATCCAGCCGCACGCCACGCTGGGTGACCCGTTCCAGCGCGTCTGCAGCCAGGCCGGGGCCGTCGTCGCGGACCTCAATGCACAACTGGCCGTCGTCGGCTTCCGCGCTGACCTGGACCTGCCGCTGTGCCCAGCGCCCGGCGTTGTCCAGCAGGTTGCCCAGCATCTCCTCCAGATCCGCACTGGCGCCGGCGAACTGCAACGCTGGATCGATACCTGCTGCCGTGAACGCAATGCCGCGTTCGCCATGCACGCGTGCCATCAACCGGCATAGCGCCTGCGCGACAGTCGCAACGTCGCTGCGCTGGCGATGGTCTGCGGCCAACCCTGCCGCCAGGTAACGGTCAACACTGGCCTGCATGCGTGCGCTCTGTTCGCGCACGGTGGCGCGCCAGTGCGTACCGTCGCCGTCGGCCTCGGTGGCCAATACGCTCAGTGGTGTCTTCAGCGCATGCGCCAGATCCTGTGCACTGGTGCGCGCACGCGCGACCATGCGCTGCTGGTGGTCCAGCAGCGCGTTGAGTTCTTCACCCAGCGGCGCGACCTCCGCGCCCAATCCCTGCGTATCGATGCGCTGCGCATCGCCGCGCCGTACCTGTTCCAGCTGCACACCGAGGCGATGCAGCGGGCGCAGGCCGAAGCGCACCTGGCTGGCCAGCACCGCCAGCCACGCAGCGACCAGCACGCCCAGCGCGATGGCGGTGCGCTTGCGGAACGCGGCGACATCGGCATCCAGCGCGCTGCGATCGGTGGCGACCACGGCTACGAGCGGTTCGCTGGCGCGTGGCAGTCGCACCTGCTGCACGCGTGCG